>CAYQTY010000001.1:0-35305 GCA_964420535.1 uncultured Leptolinea sp.
AAAATCCGCTTGCATCTACCGCGGCAAATTCGGGAGTTTGATCATGGATGGAAAAGCATCCTGGCAAACCACAGTTGACGCGTACGCGGGCGGGAATGGTGACATACTCCATAAGATACATTAATTTTCCCCGGCATCAACCCGGGAAATTGATCCAGTTTCCCGTGAACACACACGTATCCCCACCGTGCCGGGGCGGGTTAATAACCCGCCCCTACGATTGATTGATGTTTTGTGAATGGACAGGCCTCAACCGAACTTAACCGCGGATCAATATTTCGGAGTTTCGCCAAACACCTGCCAGAAAGAAACGGATCCTTTCCCCGGCAGTTTTTTGACCGTTCGTGACTGTTGGACAATCCGCCGCTCATTGTTTTTCCCCCAGTGCGGACGGTAAAAAGCCCCCCTTCGTGAAGGGGGGTTGGGGGGATTCAGGTCATATTGAGTCCAACACCCCCGGACGCGCCCACATCCCCAACCAACCCCGGGCGGGTTATTAACCCGCCCATACGGATGATTGGTGTTTTGTTTTTGGATATGGTTTTTTCAAAATTGTGTCATGGTGGGTTGAACGCGGAAATATATCTTCGCGATTTTTCCCGATGGATAAGCCAATGATCGAGCGTTCAACCCACCTTACAAACGGTCTACGTATCTTTCACCGCCGGAAAAATACACTTCCGCAGCAACTCCACCCGGTCGGTGCTCTTGCGGGTGACTGTTGACGCCACCGCCACCACCAGATCCATTGACGGCACACAGCAGATCATATTCCCCCCGTCACCCATCGCCATTTTGACCGGCACGCCGCCCTCTTCCCCCAGCCACCAAAGGTATCCGTACTTAAGCTCACCCATGGCATTCACCGCGGGCTGCCACGATGTATCCACCCACGCTTCCGGCACAATCTGACGCCCGTCCCAGCGGCCGCCATTCAGGTAAAGGTACCCGAACCGCGCCATATCCAATGTTGACAGCGTCAGCCCCAGCCCGCCGGTGGAATTCCCCGCCGGGTCATGCAGCCATCCTTTGGCAAAGGGATCAAAGATGTGGAAGAACGTGAAGCCCTGCTTCGGGTTATCGGCGATGATCCGCATACCGGTGGGGCCGAACAACCGCCCGTTGGCATACTCGCGGGCGGATTTACCCAACACCCGGGTGAGCACCGCCGAAAGCAGGTGCGCGCCCGACGTGCTGTACTTGAAATGCCCGATCCCGCCGCCTTTGCCCAACATTTCGAGCGCGAATTTCACCCAGTCCTTCTGCCCCGGCAGTTTCAGCAGCGGTTCGCGCCAGTCCGGAAAGGAATACGGGGCGGTCATCGTGAGCAGGTGGCGCAGGGTGACGTCACCGCGGCAGCCGCCATCCATACCGGCGTATTCGGGGAAAAAGTCCATAACCTTTTGATCAAGGTTCTTGATCAAGCCGTCGCCCATGGCGATACCCACCAGCGCGGAGACCACGCTCTTGGTGACCGATGCCACGTTGTGGACGTCCGCCGGGTTGCTGCGGTGGTAGTATTTCTCGCACACCACGTTCCCGCCGCGCACGATGACGATCCCCTTGATGTTCTTGTGCCGCGCGCGGATGAGCGGGTCAAGCCCGGCCAGAACCACCGGATCCATGCCGGCGTCTTCAGGGTTGACCGCACGCCAGTTTTGCGTCGGCCAGTAGTCGCGTTGAATCATACGAAATTCCTCCATGTTCATGATTTCGCAAGGTTTGGCATCACAGACCGGCTTGATCACCGATCCAGATTATCCAGTTGTGATGTTCCGGTCTACCCGCGGGATTAGACCAATGTGAGCGGTTCGACCGGCAGGCAAATATCCACCAGTTGACGTCCGTCCGGGCCGGAAGGCGGCTCGCTGCGGTACAGCTCATACGGGTACGAATTGCCGGGTTGGAAGCGGCTGTTGGTCAGCCATTGGGCGTACATATAGTCCCACGCGGCATTGAATTCGTCCCGGCGGAGGGCAAAGTGACCGATGGCGTAGTCACCGGCCGGGATGACCAGGCTGCCGATGCCGCCCTCTTCGGGAACCGGCGCGCCAGCGGGGATCGCCAGGCACAGGCTGGTGCGCAGATGGCCGTCATCGGTGAATTCGGGGTTGTCATGGAAGATCGAGAGCATGCGAGGCGGTCCCGGCAGCATGAGGTTGTGACGCACGGCGAAACCAAACACCGATTGGATCATCCCCGGGTACGCCGCCGGCAGGCCGGCATACGTGCCGGTGTACCGGGCGTAGACCACCCGCATCTCTTCCCGCGTGGTGACTTCCACCGTTGCGTTCAGGCGTTCCGCGGTTGACTGGTTCCCATTGTACGTCCCCGCCGGGGCCGGAGCTTTGCGATTCTTGCGGTATTCGGCGGGGCTGATGTTGTAGTGCTGGCGGAAGGCGCGCGAAAAGACAGCCGAATCGCTGAAGCCGTACTGGCAGGCGACGGCCGTCACGGAAAGATCGGGGCGGTGCGCCAGGGCCGATGCCGCGCGCTCCAACCGCGTACGGTTGACGTACTGCAGCAGCGTTTCGCCGGTGAGGCCGGAATAGATGCGGTGAAAATGGTATTTTGAAAACCCCGCCACCGCCGCCAGTTCTTCGAGGGTGGGCGCGGAATCAAGGCGTGTTTCGACATAGTCCTGCACGCGATGGACGCGGCGCAGGTATTCGTCACGGTTAGGGGTGTTGGCCATAAGGGCGATTATAGCGGGATATAAAATTGTTTTGGGAAAAGACAAATGTTCATCTGTAGGGTAGATGCAAGCGGAAGGATACATGTCCGAAAACCCATGGCTTGAATCCGCTTGCATCTACCGCCACAAATTCGGGTGATTGATCATGGATAGAAATGTTTCCCGGCAGACCACGGTTGATGCGGCAGGAAAAATTGCTTCACCAGAGCTCGTGCTACAATAAATATTAGCTGTTGGAAAAATCAAACATTTTTTTTTGTTTGAGGGGAATAAAAGTCATAAATAATTATTAGAAGGATTGATAAGCCATGATGGCGTGATTACCTCAATCTGATTTTCTCGGATGCTTTAAATAATTTGATTTGGAATTTGATTAAATTTCCTTCCACCATACTTAATAAACTGTTTGAGAAAGTTCGATTAATGAAAAAATTGTTACTAATAATTTTGTTGAGCTATCTGATTCTGGGAATTGGGTGCATTTTTACCATCACTGAATTTATAAATTATTCCAACATTTACTCAAATAATTATAAAAACACCCAAACAGCTGAAACCAGCCTATATTTTATGGAATTAAAGGAGAAAACCGGCCTAGAATTTAATGATTGGGCTGAAATACGAGAATATATCTATTGTCATCTCCTAAAACGAGGTATGACGCAAAATGAAGTAAATAACAGTCTCTCAATTTTTGGTGACCTGAAATATAAAGGGGGTTGGGAGATATATTTTGAAAATGATATGACAAATTACAATTTGAGTCCGATAGTTTTATTTTTTAGTGATTACTCAACCGATGCCACATTAATAGGGTGGAGTGAATCTACAATAAGTCATCATCCAATACCTTGCTATATTGATGGCCGAATAATGACGCCAGAGGAGTAATTTTATAAATATCGGAAAAATATTATCAGCGCCAGGGTGAAAGGATCCTCTTTTCCTCCGTGCAATTTTCCGATCTATGGGGTATGTCCTGAAAATCACACCACATTTCTGCGGCTTTGATTCCAGGTTGGGTATACTTTGTTGGGCAAACCGCCGCCAACGGATTGACAGGCTCTAATCGTCAGGTTTAGAAAAGGCCTTCCGGTGGTTTGGTTAACCCACAAGCAGCAGTTCAGTAGGGGTGGACGCGGTCCACCCCGGGCGAAGTCAGGTAGGTTTCAATGGACGCGTTCGCATCCCCACCGTGCCCGGGCGGGTTATTAACCCGCTCCTACGAATTTTCGGAAGGTTTTAATGGGAAAAGTAAATCAAACATTTTGAACATCATTTTGCAGGTTAATTGACCATGGACAGGAACCATAACCGACCGGCACACAAACCCTAAGGGTCTTGAAGACCCTTAGGGTTTTAACATTCGGACGTTCCACCCAACCCTAACGAATAACCAATCCCTGCTTTTTAAGCCAAGCGTATACATGCGCGACCGGCGAAAATAGTACAATAAAAATTATTCTCAGCGGGTAATTTCATTTAAAAAGCTTTTCCTTCTCATGAGGTCACCATGAATACTGCCCATGCCAGAAATCTTTTTGCCATTGTCACGTCCGCCGTCATGCTGTTCGCGATGGGATCGGCCTTCAACCCCCTTCCCCCCGTCCCGTTGACGGACGCCTCAGCGCGTCAGGACGCCTCTACCCCGACCCCTACCGGCGTAGCCGAAATCGCGCGCTACTTCGCCGATTTCAACGATGTCTCCTTCTATTACACCTCCGCCCTGGCCACAAAAGCCACCGCGCGCAAAGTTGAGGCCGTTGCTGACGTCAACAACCCCATCACCCCACGGATGGACCTGTTTGAGTTCGACAATTACACCGTCATTTCACGCATCAAGCCGCGCATCAGCGTCTTTGCCGTGCAGGATATCAAAGACCTGGGCGGGGTGACAGCCGTCAAGCAGATCCAGAACCTCGACAACCTGATCGGCACCCAGGTGCCCAACCCGCCGGGCGCTTACCCCGCGCTATTGACCGAACCGGCCAACCAGTTAATCCGCGCCAGCCTGCGGTACGTCAACTTCCAGAACGGCTCGGGGATCCGCTACCTTGCCCAATACGGCGAACAACCCTGGCCGGTTGACGGCACCCTGCTCTTCTATACATATCAGGGCATCACGGCAGACGGGGCGTACTACGTCAGCGCGGTGCTGCCGGTCACCCACCCCGGGCTTGAGGGTGACGACGGATTCAGCAAGCTGAATAATAACCCGGCTGATTTTCAAGCCGGTTACCCGGCCTATGTGGATTACGTTCAGAAGCAGTTAAATTCTGAACTGCCGAACGCCTTCATCCCCAATCTGGCTTCACTGGACGCGATGATGAAGAGCCTGGCTATCGGTAAGACCAGCCCTGCCGCCCCAAAACCCACCGCCGTTCCCACGATGACCATTACCAATTCGCCTTCGGGCTGCACAAATGAAGCCTCATTCGTGGCGGATGTCACCGTGCCGGATGACACATCCTTCCCGCCGGGCGCCAACTTCACCAAGACCTGGCGCTTGAAGAATGTGGGCACCTGCACCTGGACGCCCAAATACAAGCTGGTCTTCCAGAGCGGTGACGCCATGGGCGCGCCGGCCGCCGTCACGCTGACCAATTCCAATGTGCCGCCCAATTCCAACCTGAATATTTCTGTTAAACTGACGTCACCGCAGGACCAGGGCACCTACCAGGGATTCTTTAAGATGCGCGCGCCGGATGGCACGGTGTTCGGCATCGCGCCCAACGGCAGCAATCCGTTCTGGGTGCTGATCAACGTGGTACCGCCCAGTGTGGATACCCCAACCTTCACCCCCGGCCCTTTGATTCCCATCCAACCCAAATTGACGCTGGTGGTGCCGCCGGTGCTCATCCCACCCAGTCCGTAACCCGATATGGCAGAGAAATCCGCGCATAACCGCGGCTGGCAGATCGGCGAAGTGGTGTTCGGCATTCCATTCCTGATCGGGATCGGGTTGAATATCGTGCTGCCTGCCGCCCTGTACCCTGCCGCTTACCAACCCGCCGGGATCGCCGTTGGCGTGGCGCTGATCATCGCCGGAATGATGTTGATCTCCGCCGCGCGCCGTGAACTGTCGCGGCTCGGTCAACCCACCGACCCCGGACAGCCCACCACGGGACTGGTCACCACGGGCGTGTACGGTTTTTCACGCAATCCTTTATACCTGGCGGCGGTGTTGTTATTCGCCGGGCTGGCCGTCGTGTTGAATAATTTATGGGTGCTGGGCGCCACCGTTATCGGCGTCATCGTGTGCCATTTTTTGCTGATCGCCCCCGAAGAGCGCTACCTTGAAGAGAAATTCGGTGAGGAATTTACGCAGTACCGGCAGCATGTCAACCGGTGGCTGGGTAAACATTGACCCGCCGGAGTTACTTTTTCGCCGGCCGCCGGGTGACTTCATCCCACAGGTGACGCAGCGCCAGCACAGGGTGATGCCATATCATGCGCGGCCCCGCGTAGCGCATCACCTGCCGGACCTTTTCGCGCATGTCCGGTTTATAGCAATGCACGGTGCAGCGCCCGCACACCGGCTTGTTCTGCTGGAATTTGCAGTTATCCACCCGTTTCAGCGCATAATCCATCAAGCCGCGGCAATTGTCACATAGTCCATCAGGAGGATGATGGTTGTCACGGCAATACATGGCGATCATGATCCCCAGGGTTTCGCGTTCACGGTCAAGGCGGGTGGCAGGTGAGTGCAAAGTTAAACCTTTTTACCAGAATATTCGATTTCGTTTCAATAACATATCAATATTGATAAATTACTGCAATGAAATCCGGGTTAAAATCGTTCCGCCTCAAACTGTGACTGCACCGCGTCTAGAAAGCGGAACAGGTATCCGTTGATCTCAGGGTAATTATGACTCCGTAGCACGGCGGCATTCTGCACAAACGGCAGGCTTTTGTACGCCACCAGCTCGTCACCGCAGTTAGCGATCATGCCCTCTACCGATTCGCGGGTGAATTCCAGGTGACACTGGAAGCCGTAGGCCTTCGGTGTGTAGCGCACGATCTGCCGGGGGCAGCCTTTACTGGCGGCCAGCACGGCTGAGTCACGCGTCAAGCCGGGCATGTCACCGTGCCAATGGCCCGAGGAGAAGACCGGAGGAAACTCCGCGAATACCGGGTCCGCGTTACCCTCGTCCGTCAACGTGACGTCAAACACGCCGATCTCGCGCTGCGGGCTGTGTTCAAACGTGCCACCCAGCGCCTCGCCAATGAGCTGCGCGCCCAGGCATACACCCAGCACGTATTTATCTGTGTATATACAGTCGCGGATGAAGTCAATTTCTTCCTTCGCGTGAAAATGCGGGCATTCGGTCTCGGTAGTGGCCGGGCTTTGCAGCCCGCCCATCACGATCAGGTAGTCCAGCCCGGCGGTGGTGGGCGGCAGCGCGTCACCGCGGTAAAAACGGGTAAAGGTGAGCGTGTGGCGGTGCTCAACGCCCCAGGTCAATATGGCGCCGGGCGCCTCAAAGGATTCGTGCATGAGTATGTGGATGTTCATGTGGATATTATATAAGGAAGGAACGCGGGTGACAGGCCGGTCGCGGGAAAAATCACCCGAATGGGGAAGGAAAATTCATATTCGAATCGATTTTGTTTTTATAGGGTGGGATCGCTTTCGATCCCACCACGGCAAGGTCTAACCCAAGACACATCCGGGAGAAGACCACTAAATCTTATGCTTTAATATTCTTGTTTATCGTTTTCACTCTATAATTTATATGTAAAAATCAACCTGAGACTCTTCCAAGGGGGAACCACTCATCCAACCATGCCAGAATATCGCCGCATCTATCAACCGGGTGGGACCTACTTCTTTACGCTCGTCACCTACAACCGCAAGCCCATATTCCATTCCAAACATGCCCGAGACCTTCTTCACACCGCCTGGGTTGACGTCAAATCGCGTCATACCTTTGAAACCATCGCGGTATGCCTGCTCCCGGAACACATCCACGCCATATGGAAATTACCGGAAGGTGATGCGGATTACGCGATGCGGTGGAAGGAAATCAAACGACTGTTCACGCGGGAATATTTGCGACAGATCGGGTCGGGAGATATTCGCAATGAATCCCGTCAAATTCAGGGGGAGGCCGCGATCTGGCAGCGCAGGTATTGGGCTCATGTGTTGTTCGATCAAAATGACCTCAACAATCACATTGATTACATCCACATCAACCCGTTGAAGCATAGCCTGGTTGACCAGGTGTCGGACTGGGAGTATTCGTCATTTCACAAGTATGTGAAGGACGAAATTTATCCGGTAGATTGGGGCGGGAAGATAGACTTAAATCTGAAAGATATGAATCGAGGGGAGTAAATAATAGAAAATAATAGGGTGGGATCGAAAGCGATCCCACCCCAACACAATTTAACATTATCCCCTTCCGTGGGAGTACGACAGAAACGCCAAACCGGAATTGCGCCGTATTTATTAATTAGGGTAAAGAGTAAACGATTTTTTATTCGTACGAGAATTAGGTATTGTCCAAAATAATGCCTTGGTGGGATCGAAAGCGATCCCACCCTATAAAAGCAATAAACGCGAGTGAGTTAAATCCCGCTCTTCACCATCATCCGCCAGGCGATGAACGCCGCGGCCACATAGGCGCAGGTCTTGGGGATCATCAGCATCCCCAGAAATGGGACAGCCGACGACCACAAGATCACCGGCGCGTAGAACAGGTATGAAAGGGCGATCATCCAGCCTATGAGCTCGAAAGGCCTGTCACCCGCTTTGCGCGAATCACGCAGAATCAGCGCCATCACGCCTAGCCCCTGCACCACCAGGAAGCCGTTGCGCAGCAGGCTCCAGCCGTAGGGCGGTACCAGCGCCTCCCACTGGTTCTGCGGGAAGGCCATCACGGCAAGGCGGACTATGCCGGCGGCGATCAGCGCCCACTGGAACCAGCCCATCTTCTTGTTAAAGCGCACACGCCACACGTCCACCAGCAGCATGTAGAACACGGTGACGGTCACCGCGGTGCTAAGCGCCCCGATGCCCACCAGCGCGCTATTCGCCTCCAATCCGCCGTTCAAAATGGCGAACGCCCTGAAGCCCACGTGCCCGCTGTCACCCAGCGCCAGCAGCGCGAACATCCACAGCAGGCGCTTGAAAACCGGCCGGTCGGCCGCGGCCGTCTTGCCATAGCGTGCCAGCATCAGGCCTACCACTGTCCAGATGGTCAGCAAATAGGCGATATTGAAAACCAGTTCCACCATTGTCCGCGATTCAGGGGTCATAATTGATCCTCCACCATTAATCCGGCTGCCAGGGAGCAACCGTGGTCATATCCACTTCGCTGGTTTTCGGCGCTGTGCCCGTCACCTTCCACCAGAGTTCGCGCAGCGCCCCGCCCACCAGTACGCCCGTGGTAAATACATTCCCTTCAATGCCGGTTTTGCCATCCGTCGCCGGGCCGGCCAGCCATATGGCTTTCTTCGCGGGCACCTCCGCCGGTTTGGCCCACATACGCACGATGACCGGGAAGGCCTTGAGCTTTTCTTCGTTCCCGGCGATCACCTCATTCCGCACCAGTAGATCCGTTAGCACCATGCCGGGGTTGAGCGCGAAAATGCCGATGCCAGCCACGTCTTTATTCTCTGCTGCCAGCGCCTTCGTGAAGTGCCGGATCCACACCTTTGACGAGCCGTACGCGTTCTGCCACGGAGCGGGTTTGTTGTAGCCCATCCCCAGCATATTGATCAGCTTGCCGACGCCCTGCTTTTTGAATTGAGACAACGCTGTGATCGACCCGTAATACGTGCCCAGAATATTGGTACGCACCACGCCTTCAAACACGCGTGGATCGAACTGCGCGGTCGGGCCGTAGGGACCGGTCACCCCGGCGTTGTTCACCCAGATGTCGATTTTGCCGAACTCCTTTACCGCCAGCGCGGCCAGTGACTGCACCTGCGCCAGGTCCGCCACGTCAACCGCCATGCCGGCAGCCTGCCAGCCCCGCGCGCGGAAATCCGCCGCGGTTTGTTCCACAGCCTGCGCCGAACGCGACGATATCACCACGGCGGCGCCTTCGGCCGCATACGCCTGCGCGATAGCCAACCCAAGCCCGCGCGTGCTTCCGGTGACCACCGCCACTTTGCCGGTCAGAATACCCATAATCACACCGTCCTTTCAGTCCAATCCGGAAGCCGGAGCGGCTTCCGTGGAATCAACAGGCAGAGTATTGAAAGAAGAACCAAAAACTTTGAACGCATATACCAGCGCGATCAACTGCACCAGCGCGCCGCTCCAGAACGAGAGTGTGGCGGTCATGTCATAGGCAAAGCCGGCCCACAGCGGGCCAATGCCCCGGCCGAGCGCCTGGAAGGAATTGTTCATCCCCATGGCCGCCCCTTGCCCGCCGCGCGCGCGTTTGCTGATGAGCGAGGTGACCGAGGGCGCGAGCAGCACATTGCCCATATTGAACACCAGCGCGCTGACGATCAACACCGGTTTTACCGAAGCCAGCGCCATGCCGATGAATCCGAGTATGCCCACCAGCAGCCCGCCCTGAATGATGCGCGTTTCACCGAAGCGGCGGGTGAGCGGTCCAATAACGATACCCTGTTCGATCACCGAAACCAGCCCCAGCCCGCCCATCAGTAAACCCACCTCCGATGGACCCATGGAAAAGTGCTGCCCGCCATAGAGTGAGAACACAGATTCCATATTGGCCAGCGCGAACGCAAGCAGAAAAGCCATGGCCATCAGGAAACCGGATGGTCCTTTTAACCCATCAACCAGCGAACGGAACAATGGGTCGCGTTTCGTGTCAACATGGTGTTTGCGGGCTTCAACCGGCAGCGACTCGGGGAGGAATAAATAGATGAAAGGCGTGGCCAGCAACGCCAGTAGTGCGCTGGCAAAGAACGGGATAGAGAGGTTGATCAGTTTTCCGGTAGAGGGGTCGGTGGTCACCTGCAACAGCGGGGTGAGCCAGCCCGGAAGCGTCAGCGAAATATTGGTCAACAGCCCTCCCAGCATGGGACCGAAGATCATACCCATTCCCATCGAGGCGCCCATCAACCCCACCCCTTTGGAGCGGTCTTCGGGCGTGGTAATATCGGCAATATAAGCCATGGCCGTGGGCAATGCGGCGGAAGAAAGTACGCCCGCCAGTGTGCGCGAAAGGGTGAACTGCACAATATCCTGTGAAAGCCCCCGCAGTACAAAAGCCAGAAAGTAGCCAAAGATACCGGTCAAGAGTACCGGTTTGCGGCCGATGCGGTCAGAGAGCCGCCCCCACATGGGCGCGAACAGAAACTGCATCAGCGAGTACAAAGACATCATCAGCCCCAGCGCGCTTCCCGAGGCGTTGAAATGGATGATGTAAAATGACATCAGCGGCAGGGCGATGCCGAACCCCAGCATCACGATCACCAGCGACGAAGCCAGGAGAATTTTTGCGGTTTTTTGTTGTTCCGGTTTCACGAATACTTTCCTTTTGAACAAATATAGTTAAATGTCTTGTATAGTTAAGTATTTTTATATATAATCGGGGAATGAAATCCTGTCAAGATGGTGAACCATTGGAAAAAATAACGAATGATATTGATAACGCGATCATGGATTGGACGGCGGTGTTTGTGCGCCTGTGGATGCATGATGTGAACAATTACACCCGCGCGTCCGGCCTGTCTTTCGGGCAGATGAATCTGATGCTGCACCTGCATTACAAAGGAGCCTGCGAAGTCAGCGGCGTTTCTGAAGTGATGCAGATGACAGCCGCCGGCGCCAGCCAGATGGTGGAGCGTATGGTGCAGCAAGGACTGGTGACGCGCAGCGAGGTGCCGGGTGACCGGCGGGTGCGAGTTGTCTGCCTCACAGAACAGGGGATGAATGTGGTGAACGAGTGCATCAATCTGCACCGGACATGGGTTCACGACCTGGGTCAGTCACTTCCGGCGGAAGATCGGGCACAGGCCGCGCGGATCATGCGCCAACTCACAGAAAATGCCGGTAAACTGGCCTCCGCCGGATAATTTAAACCCGGCATGTGGTTGGAATCGCATCCGGCGTCCCTTCCCCGCGGGTTAGGGATTGTTTCAATACCGGTTTTTTGTAAGACCTTTCCGGAAACATTACGTTACAGCTTACATTTTTTTACATTTGGTGCGGAAATTGCCCCCTTTCGGGCGGATTATCTATAGTATTTTTAATCTTTATGTACTATTCTATACGTACATAACCGTTTTCCGATTGCTTTCTCCGGAGAAAGGCGCATAGTGGTTCGTCAGGAGCCGGTTGACCAAACAGTTAAGAAGCCTGAGGGGGGTTCATGCAAGCCGGGTCGCCGCCAGAATATCAACAAGACTGTCCTGAAAACCCTGTGCCAACGAACAGCATCGTCCCACGACTCACCGGTACACCGTAGGCGCGCGCCAGAGAACGTCAGACCGCTGCCCACCGATCACTCATCCGGTGTCTTGCGCCACCTGGGATCGTCCCGATTCCATATATCGTGATTTTTCTGTCCAACCCGTCACCGCCACCTTCCGCCGGCTGTATTTTTCTATCTGTTTGATCGGATGAACAGGAATGGAGTGACCATAATGCAAATGCATGTCAGACAAAACCATAATCATGTAACGACCAATACAAAACCACGCGATCCCGGCCTTCAGGTCCTCAATTACCTGGGTGACATGAGCCGCGTGGACACGGAAGAAGAAGCCATCCAGCGGATCACACAGATGTTCCGGTTCATCTTTTCTGATCAGGAAGTGATCTACGTCTCCCAGCATGGCGACCTGATCGTGGCGGTCGAGCCCACTGACACCCCTCCCGAAGTTTCCGTCTCGCTCGTCCAGCAGTCAAAAAGCACAAATCCCGGCCTGCCCTCCAGGGGTCTTCTGGCCAGTTACATTTTCCCGGTCACGTCGCTTACCGGCACCCACGGGCTGGTGGCGTTATTGAAAACCACCTCGCGCTCACTGGACCAGCACCTGCTGGATATGGGACGGATGGCCGCATTGTATTCCGGTGTGGTGATCTCTAACATCCGTTCCATGCAGAAGCTGCGCGAAGATGAAAAGCTGCTGCACAAGCAGGGTAATGCCGACGCGCAAACCGGCCTTTCGAGCCGCCGTTACTTCTTTGAGATCGCGGAAGCGGAGTTCAAACGCTCCAAACGCTACGACCGACCGCTCAGCGCCATACTGGTGGATATTGACAATTTCAAAACCCTGACCAAACAGTACGGCCCTGAAACCGGTGACCGGATCATCCGGGAACTATCGCGTATCTTCACCAAAGAATTACGCGATTCCGATATCCGTGTTCGGTTGGGCGGACAGGAACTGTTGGTGCTGCTGCCCGAAACCAGCCTGCGCTACGCCCAGACACTGGCGGAACGCCTGCGCCGGCGGGTTTCAGAAACAGCCTTTGCCATGGAAGAATACGCGGTGAACATCACCATCAGCCTGGGCGTGGTAGGGCTGACGCGCACCGTAAAATCGCTGGAAGAATTCATCACCAATGGCGACCAGGCGCTGCACCGGGCTAGGCATTCCGGCGGAAATCAGGTTTCCACCTGGGGCGCGGTGACGGCGGAATACCAGCCGATGGTCATCCTTCAGGAATCCGACCACCGGATTGGCTTCTACTAACAACTACCTCCTCCCTCAGTTAATGGATTATTGTTGAAAACCTTCAGGGCGGGCCAGCCGGTCCGCCCTGAGGTAATAAAAAGCCTTTTCTTACGGCACGCATATTGCAACCAAATCCCTGTCAAAATTGAAAGTTGTCTTTCCTTCTCCGGGAAGTTATAATCTTCATTAATCATTTGATTAATCAACCTGTGGAGAAGATTTTTCCATGCCTGTAAACGTGACGGCAACGTACGCCCGCATCCATCTGGGGGAACTGTTCACAGCGGCCCGCAAGGAGCCCGTCTTCATTGAACGTGACGGGCAGCCGCTGGCCGTTCTGCTCTCACGCGAACAATTTGACCGCCTGAACGCCCTGGAAAAACCGCCCGACTGGCGGATACTGGTGGGGCAATCTCGCGAATTCGTGCGCGAAGATCTTTCCGGCCGCCTGCTGGCCATGCCGGAAGAAGTGATCACCGAGATGCGGGAGGACCGGAATGAGCAGTCAGATCATCTGTATTGATCCCGGGCCGGTTATTCAGCTCACCACCTTCCCGCGGAACAATGCCATCAAAACCCTGTGGGACCGCTGGGAAAAAGAACAGCGGCGCATCCTGGCGCCATCCAACCTGTTCTATGACGTTACCAATGTGCTGGCCGCGTACGTCCGACAGGGTATGCTCAGCCCGCGCACGGTTCAGTCCATTCTGGTTGCCTGCCGCTCCCTGCCCATCCACCTGGTGGATGACCCCGATATTCAGGCTCGCGCGCTGGAACTCACAGGAAAATACAACCTGCCCATCGGCTGCGACCCGCATTACCTGGCGCTGGCCGATAAGTTGGATAAGGAATTGTGGACGTATGACCGGAGGTTGGCGATGGTTGTCAATCAGGCAGGCGCGGTTGCGCGCGTGCGTTGGATTGGTAGAAAACAGGAATTAGCCACGGTTTGATGGCCGTCAATCCACCGCATTCCTTAAAACGCAATTTTTGCTCTTGTAATTGGGCTGCGAATAGTTTAGACTTACATTTAAGTTACATTCCTGTAGCTTAATTGCCATTGGTTGGTTGGACAGAGCGAATTTCATTGGGGCAGATGCGTATCTGGTCGGCTTTGCCACCACCGGAAAGAAAGGAGAATATCCGATGAGCGTTATGCCATCCTATTCCGAAAAATCTGCCCTCCCCACCGGTTTGGATCTTGACAGGCTTGATCCAGCCACTCCGCGCCGGAGGGTAATGATCATTGATGACGAACCCGAAACCGTCGGGTTGTTGAAATACATACTGTCGAACGCGGGCATTGATGTAGCCGGCGCCGACAGCGGTCAATCAGCCATCGACAAAGTCTCCCGCCTCTGGCCTGACCTGATTCTGCTTGACCTGATGATGCCCGATATGGACGGCATGGAGACGTTTGCCAATCTGCGCAAGCTCACCCCCGCGCCGGTGGTCATCGTTTCGGCCAAGAACCAGAAAGAAGATATCGTCAAGGGGCTGCAAATGGGCGCCGACGATTACATTACCAAACCATTCCACCCGGCCGAACTGGTGGCCCGCGTAAACACCGTGGTCAACCGCTCGCGGCAGGTCACCGCGCCGGCCGGCAGCGTGGAATTCCCAAACATTGAAATGAGCCTTGACCCCGACACGCGGGAAGCCAAAGTCCGCGGTGATACCATCCCCCTGGCCCGCCGTGAATTTGACGTGCTCTATTGCCTGGGCCGGCACACCCCCCGCTGGGTTGACCACGCCACAATCGCCGAAGAGGTGTGGGGGCAAAACGACCCGAAGGCAGTCAACCGGATCAAATATGTCATTTACCTGCTGCGGCGCAAGCTGGAAGTCAACCCTTCGCGCCCGCAGTTGATCCTGGCACGCGAAGGGCTGGGCTACAAGCTGGCTTCTGACCGCGCGAAAGCATAAGCAACAGTAGGGGTATATCCCCTATTAATGGCAAAAAGGGCATTGGCGGATGCCCTTTTTGGTTTTCTGATTCTGGAAGTCCTTGATCCGGTGAAGGGCACAAACTCGTCATCATAAAGCACAGAGATATTCTGTTTACACAGTATGACGTCATTCCGGGTGATTGGATACGCTCAATATTGATATTAACGGCAAAAAGGACATCGGTGGATGTCCTTTTTGCGGTAATCGTTTGGGCCAACTTTTATTCGGCTTCGGACCCAAAATGAGGGAGGGGAGGATTATTTTTGGATGGGTTCACCACAATGCGGACAAAAGTCCCAGCCGGGTTGAAGGCTGGCACCGCATTTGGTACAGGGACATGTTGCCGCAACGGCAGCCGGGGAGGGTTGGCGCACGATGCGGTAAAGAATGACGATTCCCAGTACCATAAGGATACCAAATCCGAGAGGAAAGAGCAAACCGAAAAGCATAAACACGCCACTCATAAAACCGCCGCCCGCGAACATACCATAGCCTCCAGTATATTGACGGTTCCCCATCATACCGCCAGCTTCATTATTCTGATAAAAGCGGGGCATCATCTGAGGACCGGAATTATCATTTTTCTGACGATTATTCCGCCCCATCATGCCCTGCTCCTGACGGTTGTCGCGGCCGTACGGGCGCGTGTTATCCTGGCTGTCATCGTCGGGTTCATTCCAACGTGGACCGGCAGCATCCGGCTGTCCCTGCGTGGGGTTGCCGGGCTGACCGGCAATGGCCACCTGCCCGGGCAGGATTCCAGCCGTCTGCTGAACCCCGAACCGGGATCCACTCACAAACCCCGCGGCGGCGATCAACAAGACCGCCAGTATGGCTAACAATATTTTGATTACTCTGTTCATGGCTCTCCTTATAACAGGTAGATAATTAGATTCCACTGTTGATATTCACACTATAGCGGAAGGTTGTGAAGAATTAATGAAGCCCGTGTAAATGCCGGTTAATCATTTTCACAGCTTATTTTCATATTCTTCCAAGCTGGTTTTAAGGTTTGCCTGCAAGAATGAAAATACAGACCGTTCAGGTGTCCCTGAGCGGTCTGTCTATTATGTATGATGGGGAAAATCCGGGGCTCTTCCCGTAGGGTGCGGTTGGACGCCCAATCGTGTATATTATCCATCCAAATCAACTCCCCCTTCGCGTTCTCGCGTCCAACCCACCACGGCCTGCCGGGTGACGGAGGCGTCCATTGGATTGTTACCGGAATGTACCGCGGTGATTTTGATGTTCACATACGCATCCCGTAGGGGCGGGTTAATAACCCGCCCGGGTTCAGCCGAATGAAAATCCCTTCCAATGATATTCAGGAAATCCCAACCTGGAATTGTTACTTGTAAAACATTGGGTGATTTTCCAGCCTTACATTCCTCGCCCTGAAGGGGAGTGGCCAGTCGAGGGGAAAAGTCTGCATACAGGAGAGATATTGCGGGAAGGACAAAATGATTGTGATTCGCAGGCAATCCTATTAACATGGATCGCCCCTCTCCCAACCTCTCCCCGATGGGGAGAGGAAAAGGCTCCGTCCGGTTGGACGCCCAATTGAGTATTTTATCCATCTGCACGAATTTCACCTTCGCGAACGCGCGCCCAACCCACCACGGCCTGCCAGGAGACGGTCACGTCCACTCGCCCGTTGACCGGCAAACCTTGCCCTCATCCCGGCCTTCCCCCGTACGGTGGAAGGTGACTTTTTTGCGCGGATTAATCATTTTTTCGGCAACCGGGGGGTTGTTACCCCTCTACATTGCTTTTTTCCTTCTCAGCAACCACCCCCGAACCAATACAGCCGCAATGCCAATCAAAAACCCGGGGACAACATAAATTGCGATATCGAGCATCCGGTTGAGCCTGTTCCCGAACGAATCCTGCCCGTTTACCCAGATCAACCAGTCTGACCTCAGTTGCTGCCGCAAAGACCGTCCCCCCGCCGTATTGGTCAGAACGATCAATCCTTCACCTTTCTCCGGCAGGGTTGTCACAATGGAATGCCAGTTGGGCATGTTCGTGCCGGTATGGCTGACTTCCAACGTCTTATCCGGACCAATCTCCTGGATCATGAAACCCAACCCGTATGGCAGCGGATTTTTTATGTCTTTCTGAGGTTCAAACATTAACTTCATTGTTTCGGGATTCAATACGGGATTCCCGATTTCGTTATCATACGCCGAGAGGATCGCCAGAGCCCAACGGGAAAGGTCGTCCACAGTGGTATACAAACCGGCCGCCGCCTGCGAGGCAAAATAGCGCGCGGGCACAGGGTTTCCGTAATTGTCATACACAACGGCCAGGTTTTCACGCGCCTTTCCGTTATGAACAAAACTGCTGTTATTCATCTTTAGCGGATCCAGTACTTTTTCCTGCATGTATGTTTCAAAAGACTGCCCCGTTGTCTGTTCGATCACATATTGCAGCAGCGTGTACGCCCCGCCGGAATACACATATTGACTGCCCGGCCGGTAGATGATGCGTACGGCTTCTCCTCTGGCGTCATTCGCGGAGACCAGTGATTCTTCCAGCGTCTGCAGATCTTCCAGCTTTTCCACGCCCGAATAGCCGCCAACATTGGCGATTCCGGATGAATGGCTTAACATCCGCCTGATAGTGACTTCGTTTTCATCATAATCTGACGGAGGGAATTGCCAGTCAGGAACGTATCGGCTGATGGGTTGGTCCAGTTCTATAACACCCTGCTCCACCAGATCCATGACCGCCCAGGCGGTGAAGGATTTTGAGATGGAAGCGACCTGAAAAACAGTACCTTCCGTTACCGGGAAATGCTGTTCCGCGTCCTGATATCCATAACCCTTGATCCGGAAGATTTTTCCGTCGTGGATAATACCAACCGCCACCGCCCCCTTCCCGTTCCTGCTGACGTAGTCAGACACTGTCCTGTCAACATACCCCGCGAAGGCATCCACATCCCCCTGTTTTGCTTTGGGAATATCGACAAAACCGAACGAGGCAATAATCAGAATGGATATCAGAAACAGGATACTGGTAATTTTCTTTGCTGAAACATATGTCATGCGTAATTCTCCACTTATATACAGCTGTTTTCTTACAATCCATCATCATAATTCCATTATTAATTTGTCTGGCAATTTGCGACAAAACTGCGACAAACTAATATTTTCTTGCCTGCGTAAGGGCGGGTTTGGATATATCCCCATTCCCTGGAAACCAGCCTAATCGTGTATGGGCGGGTGCGACCCGCCCATACGGATAGATCACGTGGGTTGGTCAAACCGCCAAGAAAAACCAACATAGGGCGTGAAGAATCTCAAACCAACCATAAAGCGGCGGTTTGCCCAACATACCCATGCAAGGAATCGCGTCAATGGGTAGAAAATATTCTCCTGCCTGCGTAAGGGCGGGTTAGTAACCCGCCCAGTCACGGTAAGGATATATACCAATCCCTGGGAAACCGTACCAATCGTATGCGGGCGGGTGCGACCCGCCCCTACGGATAGGAATAAACTGAGAATCATTTTTGTTTTTAAGATAACCCTTATTTAAAATAATTAAGCAATGTCTTCAACATTACTTTTATTTTTAAGGTTTTTATTGAGCCTTGAGGATGTATCCCTTTAATCATTGGGATTTCATCCTCATCCTCATGGAGGCTTTCAAAATAGGCTATTCTTTCGTCTCTCGCTTCTTTTGCAAGATCTCTTTCCGCAGAAACCACGTCCATCCATGACAAACCTTCCGTGCCGTATATGAATAATAATCCTTTGATGTTTGGATTAAATCCGCAAACATCATAATAATCTTCTGCAGGCAGGAGTATATCTACAGGGTCACCAAATCCCACCTTTCCGAATATTTTTCCTTTGAAATCTTTCTCAAAAGAAATACCCGAAACGATTCCCTCTTTGGTAAAAGTAAAACAAAAATTATCTGTTTTTATATATTCAATGTTCTGTATATTAATGTTTTCATCAATATCTTGAAGTGAAATTATTATCTCATCACGTTTCATACCAATCTTGAACGGTCCTGCCCCTACACCGGGGATCACATCATAATAAAGTGATTGCGACATCATATTTCTCCCAAAATTCTGAAAATTCATCGTTTCTTAAATCACTCTATGAATATTCTAGCGTAGCAAACGCCGAATTGAAGCAAATTTAGTTTCAGTTCAAGTAATAACACAAGCAAGATTTTGACAAACAAGGGCGAAAATTCTCGGCCTACGTAAGGACGGGTTTGTAACCCGCCCCTACGGAAATATCTAAATATCATATATGTCTATACGCAAGCCATATAAAAGAAAAAAGCCGCTCATTTATACGAACGGCCTTCATATACAGCAATTTTCGGTTTATCCGAGGATGACCTCTACCTTGTTGGCCTTCTTCAATTGGTCCGCCGGCAGCAATGATCCGTTGACAGCCTGGCCATTCAACGTCATTGACTTCACGCCTTTGCACACGCCGCCCGGGTTCTTGACCTCAATCTCCACGGTCTTGCCGCGGAACACACGCATGGCTTTGAACCCCGGCCATGTTGACGGCACGCACGGGTCGATCCGCAGTCCGTCAACTTCGGGGCGGATACCCAGTATGTACTGCGCGGCGGAGTAATACGCCCAGGTGGCTGCCCCGCTTAACCAGCTGGTGCGGGCGTTACCCGGCCGCGGTGACACGCTGGCGTAGGTGGTCTGAGCCTGCGCGTAGGGTTCACACTGACGAACCTCGGCGCGGTCATTGTAGGCGGCGGGCATGAAGGAGCGGTAATACTCGTAGGCGCGGTCGCCGTTGCCCAAAATGCATTCCGCCATCACACCCCAGCCCTGCGTGTGATTGAAAATGCCGGCATTTTCTTTGATGCCCGCGTTGAACAGCACGGCGCGCATCACGTCAATGGATGTTTTCTTGAAGGGCGGTGCGGAGAGCATCAATCCGTAGGGCGTGGCCAGTTTATCCTTGACAGCCCGCATGGCCGCCTTTGCCTGCTCCGGCGTGGCCGATCCGCTGATCACCGACCAGACCTGGGTGTTGAAGTACACCTGGCCTTCGGCGTAGTTCTTTGTGCCGTACACCGTACCGTCTTCGCCGATAGCCCAGATAAACCACTGTCCGTCCCAGCAATGCTTCTGGATATTAGACTGCAGCACTTCGCGATGGCTCATAGCCCAGTCTGCCTCGGATTTCTGCCCGAGCTTCGTGGTAATCTCCGCGTAGACGGTCAATGCCATGTAGAGCTGAAAGGCCACGAACAGGCTTTCGCCGTTGTAGCCCAGTTTGAGGCAGTCGTTCCAGTCGGCTTCCAGGCCGCAGGGCAGGCCATGCTTTCCGGTGCGCTCGAGGTTGAATTCCATCGCCCGCCGCAGGTGGCCCAGCACCGTCGCCTCGCCTTTATCCGCGTATGGCAGCACCTTCTGGTAGAAGGCTTCGTCGCCGGTCTCCGCCACATACGCGGGGACGGCGTTGAAGAACCACAGGCAGTCATCTGACCGGAAGTGCTCCGGCGCGGGGGCTTTTTCGGAACCGGGGTGGTGGTCAAACGGTTTGATCACCGGGATGGCGCCGCCGTTGGCCACCTGGCCGGTGAGCATCAACTCGAGGCGTTCGCGGCAGGCTTCGGGGTCGGCCGGCAGCACACCCAGCACGTCCTGCACGGAATCGCGGAAGCCCAGCCCGTTGCGTTCGCCGTTATATACCAGCGAGGCTGACCGTGACCAGTTGAAGCTGACCTGGCTGTTGTACGGCGCCCACACGTTCATCATCGAGTTGAATTCTTTATCGGGCGTCTCTACAGCCAGCGATTCCAGTTTGGAATGGTAGGCTTTTTTCAGTTTCGCGAATTCTTTCTCGGCGCGTTCCGGTGTGCCGAATTTGGTCACGGCGCGCTTGCCGAAGGTGGACGTGTCACCTACGCCCAGCATAAACAGAAGTTCGCGGGTTTCGCCGGGGGCAAGATCCATATCCGATTGGATGGCGCCGCAGGCATTGTCACCATAGGCGTTGCTGCACGTGCAGGCGCCCAGCTCCACCACCTGCGGATTTTTATAGTCACGGTACATACCCAGGAAGGTGGCGCGGTCGGTATCATACGCGGTGACCGGCGCGTTGGCCAGTGCCAGGTACGAATGGCAGGCCTGGTCGTTGGTGGCAAAGTCCACCGCGTCACCGGGCAGGTTGTCGTTGATGGCGATGCGGAGCATGTTGTCACGCAGCTCGCCTTTAACGATGAACAGCGAATATTGCAGGTTGACGAGGTCCTGCTCGGTGTTCCAGTTGTTGGAAAATTCGCAGTAGGTGAAGGCCGAAAGGCGGCGCGGTTTGTCTGACTTATTGGTCACCCGCACCCGCCAGTATTCAAAGAGCTGCCCGAGCGGCACAAAATAGGTGGTCTCGGTGGCGATGCCGGCATATTCTGATTCAATCACCGTGTAGCCGGTGCCGTGGCGGCAGACGGACTTATACTGGTCCAGCGGTTTGCCCACCGGCTGCCAGGAGGCAGACCAGTAGTCACCGTTGGCGCGGTCGCGCAGGTAAATGTAGCGGCCGGGCTGGTCCATGGGGATGCTGTTGAAGCGCATGCGCAGGAAGCGGCCCAACGCCGCGGATTTGTAGAAGCTGTAGCCGCCGGCGTTGTTGGTGATGATGGCGCCGTATTCGGTGGAACCCAGGTAATTGCTCCATGAGGCCGGGGTATCCGGCCGGGTGATGACGTATTCTTTGGCGTTGTCGTCGAAGTAACCGTATTTCATGTGTGTCTCCCAGTGGGGTTTGTCAGGTGCATATTGTAGTGCATTTATGGAAGGTACGAATAGGTTTCCAACAAATTTATGTTTGCGTAGGGGCGGACGGCGTCCGCCCCGGATGTGCCGGGAACAGGTTAATTTCCGATATAAAATGATTGAAATAAAACCAACATACGGGTTAAAGGCAGGTATATCTCATCGACATGTGCGGGCGGATACTATCCGCCCCTACATAAAAGGTATTTATTATCCCTCCAGCACACTCGCTGACGGTACCCGCGCCTTCACCAACACCCTCACCTCTTCCGCTGTGGTCAACCCCAGCGCCTCATCCGCTAGGCTCTTCATCTCACACGTATCCAGTTGACGGATGATGGAAACCCTGTCATGATGACAATTCTCCCAGGGTCGACGCGGTCTCTCTTCGAATGGTTGATGAATTCAAATACATCCATTTGAAAATCGATTATCGTATATGATTAACTGGATGATGATTTTTTACCGGGGTTTTTACTAACAAAGCCAGGGGTGAAATAAAACATGAATACGAGAATTGCAAAATTGTTCCTGATATTTTCTTCCTTGATAACAATTTCAACAACATCTACTCCATGCAATAATAAATTCGTTATTTCAGAATATTCTTCGGCATCCCCCAACAACAATCATGCAAAGGCCAATTTTGACACTAACAATCACACTAGATCCTTTGATAACCTTGCTCAAAACAAATACAGGCATTTAGCAGATATCAATTCGCCTGATATGAATTGGAGAATCAAATATAAAAATAGTAAATACCCTATCATTGTCGAATCAGAGGATGAAAAGATAGTTTTTCAAGAATCGGGTTCATTGGAAACCGGGGAAAATGTTGTCACTCTCGATTGGTTCCCAGATTCATCCGGTTTTATCCTCTGGGCAGCAGATTCCCCTCAAGAAATCAATGATTATGGCTGGTATTGGGCTGATCGCCTGATTCTGTATAAAATTGATACCGTCAATAAATTGCTGCATCACACCATTGTTGCACCTGTTGCATCGAAAAAAGAAGGATTTATGACCTGGCCAAGAAACCTTGCATGGTCCCCGGATGGGTCAAAATTTGCCGTAGTAGAGAATATTGAAACGATATATGTGATAGATCGAAACGGTCAAATTATCAGAATATCCGAACCTTCACTTGGAAAAGAAGAATACTGGTATTGGTCAATTTTATTGACCAACGATAGTCTGTTATTCTCAACAATACAATCACCATACAAACAAAAACCCGGCCTAACAACTACAAATGCCATCTGGAAAGTAAATTTGGAAAAAGAAGATACTAGTGAAAAGAAAATCATGGAAGAAGTTGATTATGTAGAATTTGTAGGAAAAGATCCAAATTCAGCAAAGATTCTGATTTACAGGCCCAATCCCGAAAATTTTCCATGCAGTCCGAATGAACTTGTCATCTACAATTTGGAAACAAACGAAATTGAAAAGACACTTCTTAGGAATATCACAAATCTATCCTCATCGTCCAGTAAGGACAAAACAGTCCTTGCGCTAAACTTTTCCAAATGCAAGCCCAGTGTTTCTCAGTCGCATATTATTGAATCAGAGAACATCTTAGTCTATCAATATATATATTATTGGCAGTATGGCGAACTGGTAGAAAAATCTGAGAAAAGCAATTTTTCGTACAGTTTCTGGGATGAGACAAAAAACGGGTTTAATTTTTGTTTCTTTAATTGGAACGATCAGGATCTGAGTTACGATTGTGAATTGGTTACTCCGTGAACTAAAAAAGACAGGGTAAATCACCCCTCCAGCACCCCCGCTGACGGTACCCGCGCCTTCACCAACACCCTCACCTCTTCCGCTGTGCTCAACCCCAGCGCCTCATCCGCCAGTCCCTTCATCTCCCGCGCATCCAGTTGACGGATCAGCGCTTTGACCACCGGCACCATCACCGGCGCCATCGAAAACTCATCCAATCCCAGGCCGAGGAGTAGCGGCACCGCCAGCGGCTCACCGGCCAGCTCGCCGCACACACCCGTCCATTTGCCCGCGCGGTGTGACGCTTCTATCACATCACGGATCAACCGCAGCACGGCCGGGTGGAACGCGTCACACAAAGCCGCCACAGCCGGGTTGCCGCGGTCAGCCGCCATGGTGTACTGGCTGAGGTCGTTGGTGCCGATGGAGAAAAAGTCTGCCTCGCGAGCCAGGATATCCGCGCACAGGGCGGCGGCGGGCGTTTCGACCATGATACCCACATCCACGTTTTCCGCGAAGGGCGTCCCCTCGCGGGTCAATTCGTCCTTACACTCTTCCAGTGCACGGCGGGCCCGACGCACTTCGTTAACATCCGAAACCATGGGGAACATGATCTTCAGATCGTGCCCCGTCCCCGCGCGCAGGGCGGCGCGCAGTTGCGGTTTGAATATCTCAATGTGACGCAGGCTCAGCCGTAGGCCGCGCACCCCCAGGAAGGGATTTTCCTCCGGTTCGGTTGACAGGTACGTCAGGTTTTTGTCGCCGCCGATATCCAGAGTACGCAATACAACAGGCCTTTCACCAAACTCTTGCAGAATGGCTTTGTAAGCCTTGAATTGTTCCTCTTCGGTTGGCAGCCCGGCACGTCCCATATACATAAATTCGGTGCGCAACAAGCCGGAGCCTTCCGCGCCGAGATCAACAGCCATCTTCGCGCCGGCTCGGTCGCCGATGTTGGCCAGAATATGCGGCCTCTTCCCGTCAACGGTGACAGCCGGCTCAAAGGAATGTTCGCGCGCCGCGTCGTGGATCTGTTTCATACGGGCAGCGCGCCCGCGGCTGGCGGTGACTAGGGACTCGTCCGGATCCACCGTCACCGTACCGGTGTAGCCGTCAAGGATGATCATCGTGCCCGATGGAATGGCCAGCACATCGTTACCCGCGCCATCCACCGATGGCAGCCCCAGTCCGCGCGCCAGAATGGCGGCGTGACTGGTGACAGATCCCCTGGCCACGCAAAACCCGAGTACCAGATTTTTGTCAAGCAGGATGGTGTCCGAAGGGGTCAGTTCGTCCGCCGTAATGATCGATGGCACGCGTAAACCGGCGGTGGGGCTTTCGGCCACCCCCAACAGCAGACGGGCGACACGGTTCGCCACGTCCAGCACATCTATGGAACGGGCAGCGAAATAGTCATTATCCATGGCTGCCAGTTCGGCGGCATACCCTTTACACGCTTCCACAAACACCGGCTCCACATTCGTCCGGCGTTCATCCAGCCGGGTTTTCACCCGGGCGAGCAGGTCGGCATCTTCGGTGATCATCGTATGGAACTGGAAGATCTCCGCCTGGTCTTTATCTGTATCCCGCAGGGCTTTGTGATAGATCTGCGCCAGTTGGTCACGGGCGGCAGACAGGGCGGATTCCAGGCGTTTCCATTCGGCGGCTGGATCGCGGTTCTCGAACGTTTCAATCACCAGCTCCGCCCGGCGGAACGGAAAAACCGGCCCGCAGGCGATCCCTCTGGAACTGCCGATACCCTGAATAACCTTCATTCCCTGACCTCAATGTTGGATGATGTTTACCGGTTTCAAGCGTATGGAATCAGTATATCACGGTGGAAATTTCAGGTCACATGACCAACAGGTGACGAAAGCCACCTGAAAACATGACCGGAGGGGGCTTATTATTGGCGCGTACATCACAGAAGGAAGGTCATAATAATGTCAAACATTCTGGAACTGGTCAATGTAACCAAAACGTATAAAACCACGACGGTGGTCGACGATATCTCTTTTTCCGTTAAGCAGGGTGAGATATTCGGCCTGCTCGGCCCGAACGGCGCCGGAAAAAGCACCACCATCTCCATGTCCACCGGTGTCTTGAAACCCACAGGCGGCCGCATCCTGCTTGACGGGCAGGATCTGCGCGCTGACCTGAACCGCTCCAAACGGCTGATCGGTTATGTGCCGCAGGACCTTGCGCTCTACCCCACCCTGAGCGCGCGTGACAACCTGGAATTCTTCGGCCGCATCTACGGCCTTACCGGCCGCGAGCTGACCGGCCGCATCAACGATGTGCTTAAGATCGTGCAGTTGACCGACCGGGCAAACGATTCCGTAGAACATTTCTCCGGCGGTATGAAGCGCCGCGTCAACCTGGCGGCCGGCCTGCTGCACCGCCCGCGCCTGCTGTTCCTCGATGAGCCTGCCGTGGGTGTGGACCCGCAGAGCCGCAATGCCATTTTCGAAAGCCTCGAGGTTCTCAACCGCGAGGGGATGAGCATCGTATACACCACGCACTATATGGAAGAAGCCGAACGCCTGTGCGCCCGCGTGGCCATTGTGGATCACGGCAAAGTGATCGCCATGGACAGGCCGGCCAATCTGATCCAGCGACTGGGTGACGGGATTATCCGGCTTGAATTGCAGGATGCCGAGGTCACCGGGTTGGACCAGGCGATCGGTCAACTGGATTCCGTCAAACAGGTCACCCGCCGCGGTAATCAACTTGAGATCCAGTCACACCGCTTTGAGCAGACGATCATCGACGCCATGCAGGTGGTCACCCGCCTCAACAGCCGCGTCACCGGCATGAACCTGATGGAAGCCAACCTCGAAACCGTGTTCCTCAACCTCACCGGACGCTCGATCCGCGAATAATAGACGAAGGAAAAAACATGTTCAACCAGATTTTCGCCATTGCATTGAAAGAAATTAAAGTACTGTTCCATGACCGCGGTTCACTGATCGCGCTGTTTGGTTTGCCCATTGCCTTCATTCTGGTAATGACTGTCGCGCTGGACGGGGTGTTCACCTCCGGCACCAGTGACAAACCCATCGTTATGCTGGTATCCAATCAGGATACGGGCACCCTGGCCGCCAGCGTGGTGAAAGACCTGCGTGCCGCCGAAGGCCTTTCTCTCGTTGAGACATACGACTGCCTGCCGCTGACCGCCGCGAAGATCGAAGAATTGATCACCGCCAGGCAGTACATGCTGGGTGTGGACTTTCCGGCGGATTTCAGCGATGCGGTGCTCACCTCCGGGAGCGATCCCGATGCCGCGAAGCCCCTGGTGCGCTTCATCGTGGACCCCACGGCCAACAACCAGATCCTGGCGCCGGCGCGCGGGCTGGTGGAAGGGCACGTTGAGCGGGTGACGTCTTTCGCGCTGATGGAATCACAGACGCATGCCGGGTTTGCCGCCATAGCGCAGAACGCGCCGGCCGGTCAACAGGCATTTATGCAGCAGATCGAAAAGGAATTCACCAGCGGGCAGTTGGAAGCCGCCGGATCGGGCGGTGTGGAATACAAGGTTGTATCGCCGTCGCAGTACAAGATCGACAAAGAGCCCACCTCGGTGGAGCAGAATGTGCCGGCATACACCATTTACGGCGTTTTCTTCATCCTGCAAACCATCGCCACCGGTGTTTTTGAAGAAAAGAACAGCGGCGCCTTCCATCGCCTGAAAGCCGCGCCCCTTTCGCGCGCCGCTTACCTGATCGGCAAAGGGCTGGCATACTTCGGCATCAACCTGATCCAGATCGTGCTGATGTTCGCTGTGGGCGTGCTGGTCTTCCGCATGAACCTCGGGAACGCCCCTCTGGCCATGGTGGTCATCTCAGTGATCACGTCACTGGCGGCCACCGGCCTCGGAATGATGGTCACCTGCTTTGTACGCTCGCAGGAACAGGCCAGCAGCCTGGGGACGCTGCTCGGTGTGGTGCTCTCGATCATTGGCGGCATGATGGTCCCCGCGTACGTGATGCCGGACTTCATGCAAAAGATCTCGTGGGCCACGCCGCACGCCTGGGCGCTTTCCGCCTACCAGGATGTGATCGTGCGCGGGATGGACCTGCCGCAGATCCTGCCGTCACTGGGTGTGCTCAGCCTTTTCGCCCTGGGTTTCTGGGGCATCGCCATCCTGCGGTTCAAATTCGATTGATGGTTCATTTGCCGGCCGGCGGACTGAAAGGTAGAATCAACCCATGAAATCCACGTCCAACAAACAGTTGATATTTGCCGGGCTGTTCGGCCTGTTCGCGATCTGGGTCTCCAGCATGGCAACGCTGGAGACCAATTCACAGCGCGGATGGGTCAGCCTGATATTGCTGGCCATCGCCTTCCTCTTTAATATTCAGAAATATCCGCTACGAATTGCGAAAGCCCGTTGGATCCGCAACATCTTGATGACGGGGCTGGCATCCTGCCTGTTTTTTTTCAAATCCGGCTGGAACTTCTTCCCTATTGTGTTTTTCATTCTCGGTCCGCAGGTGATGATCGATTTTCCGCTGAAGATCGGGGTATTCTGGCTGGCAGTATATACCCTGATAACCGGCTTCTTCATGATCTCAGCCTCCGGGCTTGCCGGGTTGATGGACCTTTTGCCGTATACTGCCGGGTATGTGTTTTTCGGTTTCTTCGGGTGGGCGATGGTGCAGGCACAGAAAGACCGTGAGCGCAGCCAGGAGTTACTGGCTGACCTTCAGGAAGCACATGAAAAATTGCGCCGGTATACCGAAAAGGTGGAAGAGCTGACCATCACCGAAGAACGCAGCCGCATCGCCCGCGAAATGCACGATACCCTGGGCCACCGGTTGACCATTGCCGCGGTGCAACTGGAAGGCGCCGCGCGCCTGATCCACACCAATCCGCAAAAGACGGAAACCATTATCAAAACCGTGCATGAACAGGTAAAGGAAGGGCTGGCTGAGCTGCGCCGCACCGTGGCCATGATGCGCGCCCCCGTGGATGAAGACCTGCCCCTGCCTCAGGCGTTAACCCGCCTGACCGCCGCTGTGAAAGAAGCCACCGGGCTTAACCTGAAACTGGAATTGGATGATGGATTGCCGGCGCTTTCGTCCGGTCAACGGCACGCGTTTTTCCGCGCCGCGCAGGAAGGGTTGACCAACATCGAGCGGCATGCCAACGCGTCTGAAGCCCGCATCCGCCTGTACCGAGAGGGCGGCCGGGTGAGTCTGCTGATTGAAGATAACGGAATCGGGTTGAACCCGGCCGGTAAAAAAGAAGGGCTGGGTCTCACCGGCATGCGCGAACGAGCCGGATTGTTGAGCGGGGAGCTGGTCATTCAACCGTGTGAAGGCGGGGGGACAAGCCTGCTTTTCAGTCTGCCGGTTCAGGAGGAAACTACGCTATGAATCGATCAAAGAAGATCCGCGTACTGCTGGCTGATGATCAACGCCTGATGCGAGACGGTCTGCGCACCCTGCTGGAACTGGAGGATGACCTCGAGGTGGTGGGGGAAGCCGAAAACGGCCGCGCCGCGCTTGATCTGGCCGCCAGCCTGCGGCCGGACGTGGTGCTGATGGATGTGCGCATGCCGGAAATGGACGGGGTGGAAGCCACCCGTCAGCTCGCGGCAAGCCTGCCGGAATGCCGGGTTATCATTTTGACCACGTTCGATGACGAGTCCATCATATTCGAGGGGCTGCGGGCAGGAGCGCTGGGGTATCTGTTGAAGGATGTCTCTGGCGAAGAGTTGGCGGCGGCCATCCGCGAGGTAAACCGCGGCGGCGCGTTGATCCAGCCGTCGGTGGCGCGCAAAGTGCTGGCTGAGTTCAGCCGGCTGCCCGCCGCGCCGACAGTGTCACCGGTGTCACCGGTGTTGCCGGGTGACGGGCTTTCGGAGCGCGAGACCGAGATATTGAAACTGGTGGCGCGCGGGCTTTCGAACAAAGAGATCGCCCTGCGGTTAAGCCTCACCGAGGGCACGGTGAAGAATTACGTCTCCGCGATATTGCAGAAGCTGGGTGTACAAGACCGCACCCAGGCTGCGTTAAAAGCGCGTGAGATGGGGATATAACATCCTGGATCCAGTCTTAATATATCCGGCGCGATTTGGTCACCTTATAACGTGTAAGCCCTGACCATCACATAACCGGCGCGAAATAGTCACCTTCCCCCCGAGGGGGAAGGCCGGGATGAGGGCGAAGTTTGCCGGGTGAATTTTTGTGGACGTGTTCGTCCCCGACGGGCTGGGGCTTCGACAGGCTCAGCCACCGGATATACAGGCGTTCCTACGGATGTGAAGACTTCCCGGAAGGCCATGGTGCGTTGAATCCGGCGCAACAAAGTCACCTTCCCCCCGAGGGGGAAGGCCGGGATGAGGGCGGGGGCTGCCGGGTACGCATAATTTGGACACGCACGTCACCCGACGTACCGTGGTGAATAAATACCAAATCCAAAATATCCTTACGCACCATGTAGGGGCGGGTTAGTAACCCGCCCCTACGCCGGCAAATATGATTCCCATGGATCCGCGTTCAAACCCGATCTACCACAACCCTTACATTAATCAAAAACCCGTTACAGGCAGGGAGCGTTGCCCATAACGGGGTGAACTTGCCCCGGGCGGGATTATTCCGCCTGCAGGCAAAGGAACTGGTATGGTTTCATTACAAAATCTGCCGGCGGAAAAACCTCACCTGTGAGCAGGTCCGTATAGTGATAGCCCAACCCATACAGTCGCAGCAGATTAGCCTGCACCGGTTGTTCGCGTTCGGTGAAATTACCCAGCACCAGCACACGTTTATCACCGCCGGCGCGCAGGAACCCGAACACGGCGGAATTTCCCGTATCGATGACGGTCGTTTCATGCCCGGCGAGCGCCGGATGGGCCTTACGCGCGGCGATGATCTTCTTCAAACCAGTAAACACCCGGCCAGCCGGGGTCTTTTCATTTGCGCGAGACGCGGCGATGTTCCAGTCAAACGCCGGGCGGTGTACCCAGCGGCTGTCACCCGCCTTATGCGGATCATCTCGGAAGCTGTAGTCGTTCAGCGTGGCAAGTTCGTCACCCAGATACAGCAGGGGGATGCCGCCGATGGTCATGGTCACCGAGTGGATCAGTAAAATCCGGTTGACGGCCCACTCAATCCATTCCGGCGCGTTGACCATCTCCGCCTGTTCCAACCCGGCCAGCGAAGCGCAGGTTCCGGAGATGCGGCAGTCGCCGGTTTTCGGATTCTCCTGGAAGGGCAGTCCGCGGGCGAAGGAGCCTTCAAAGCGCCCGGTATAGAAATCATTCAGGAATCGGCGGTGGTAATACCCGTTGATCCCCAGCGAACCGGCATCCTCATCTGAGAACGTCCAGCCGATATCATCATGGCAGCGAACGTAATTCACCCACGCGCAGCCGGGGTCAACCGCGAACCGCCCGCGCATGGAAGTAGATAACAGATTAACGTTGCGTGTCGCCAGGCTTTCCCACAGCAGGGCCATCAACAGCGGATTGTACGAAAGCTGACATTCACCCGGCTTGATATAGCGCGCAACTTCGTCAGGGTGCACGATAGCTTCTGATTTGAAGAGCAGCGCCGGGGCGGCAATGCGCGCGCAGGCGTTGAACGCCTGGATCAGCAAATGCGCCTCGGGCAGGTTTTCACAATTGGTGCCCATCTGCTTCCAGATGAAAGCCACCGCGTCGAGCCGCAAAACCTCCACGCCGGCGTTGGCCAGCGAGAGCATTTCACGCGCCATGGCAATGAACACCTCGGGATTGCTGTAATTAAGGTCCCACTGGTACGAGTGGAAGGTCGTCCACACCCAACGCTTGATATCCGGGAACCATGTGAAGGCTCCCGGGTGCTCATCCGGGAAGATCTCCCGCAGGGTGTGTTCGTAAGCATCCGGCATGGCACGGTCGGGAAACATATAGTAATACCGCTCGAAAACCGGGTCACCGGAACGGGCTTTCACCGCCCACTCGTGCTCATGCGCGGTGTGGTTGAACACAAAATCGAGCACCAGGCTGATGCCGTTCCCGCGCAGGTGGCCCGCCAGAGAAGATAATTCCGCCATTGAGCCGATCTTCGGGTCAACTTCCTGATAGCTACTGATGGCGTAACCGCCGTCATTTTCACCTTCCGGGCAGCGGAACAGCGGCATCAGGTGCAGGTAGGTGAGCCCGAGTTCCTTGAAATAATTAATCTTTGAAGAAAGGCCCTTCAGGTTCCCGGCAAACAGGTCAACATAACACACGCCGCCCACCTGCCGGTTTGACTGGAACCACAGCGGATCCTGCTGCCTTGCCCGGTCAAGTGACTTCATTTCCGCCGGGCGCTTCTGCCAGCTTTCAGCGAGCGCCATCAACAGCGATTCGAGATGGTAGTAAAAGTCATACTGGCTGCCGTACACCTGCACCAGCGGATTGAACAACGCCTCAAAGTTGGCTTCCAACTGGCGGGTGAACGCCTTCCAGCCTTCGGGGCCGCCTGGATCTTGATGCGGAGCCAGCCTTCCGGGTCTTTTTCGCTGTATTCACCAAAGGCAGATTCAATACGAGGATACAGCCGGGCAAACGTTCGCCCGGCTGCATCCGCAGGAAAAGGAGATGTGACAGGCATTGCCTGGTTTTATCCTTTGACAGAACCGGCCATCATACCGCGCACGAAGTAACGCTGAAGGGCAAAGAAGATGACCAGTGGAAGCACCATACTGATGAACGCGCCAGAGGTGAGCAGGTGCCAGTCAGCACCCTTTTCGCCCACCATGGCCGCCAACGCCATGGTCACCACCCGGTTCTGATCGCCCAGGAACACCAGGGCTACCAGGTAGTCATTCCATACCCACAGGAACTGGAAGATGGCGAAGGACGCTAGCGCCGGAACCGAGAGCGGGAGGATCAACTGTAAGAAGATGGTGAAGTTTGAAGCGCCGTCAATGAACGCCGATTCAAGAATATCTCTTGGTAAAGTGGAGATGTAATTGAATATCAAATAGACCGCCAGCGGCAAGCCAAAACCGGTGTGAGCCAGCCACATGGCCAGGTAGGTGCCATTCAACCCAAGCCGGGTGTAATCTTGCAAAATAGGAACCAACGCGAGCTGCAGTGGGACAACCAGCAGGGCGACAACCACAGTAAAGAAGAACTTGCGCCCCGGGAAGTTGATCCATGCGAAACCGTAGGCGGCAAACGCCGCGATCAGAATGGGAATGATCGTCGACGGAACCGCCACCGCCAGAGAATTCAGAACGGCCACGCTAAAGTTGCTGCCCTTGCGGACGATGGTCAAACCTTGCGCGTCTTTGTAGCTGATGTCCTGACCGGTGAGCACATTCTGATAGTTTTCCAGCGTCAGGTTGGCGCTAAACCATTTCCATTGTTCCTGCTGAACTTTAAGCAGGCGGGTGCGTTTGTTTCCATACCAGGTGATCTTGCGGCCGTCGGGCATGGTCACACCCTCGCGCCATTCGGCAAAGGTATGGCTGATGCCGTCAATAACGATGGGGCCGTTTACGTCAACATCGGCATCGAGTTTGATCTCGCCTGTATCCTCCATCCCCATGTGCGGGAGTACCGTCCACCAACCGGTGGTGAAGATATCGCGGCTGTCACGGAAAGAGGTGACCAGAACCCCGATGGTGGGGACTGTCCACAGGAGGCAGATCAGAATAAGAACGCCATTGACGATGACACTGTTTACGCGTTGTTGGCTGGATTTACTTGCAGCTTTCGATGCCATTAGAACGCCTTCCTTTCCCGGAATTGCCGCAGGTTGTACACCATGATCGGGATAATGGCTATCAACAACACAATGGCAATGGCTGAAGCCCGGCCCGAGTTGTTATAAGTAAACCTCTGAATATAAAACTCATTGGCAATCACATTCGTACCGTTGTTACCGCCAGTCATCACGCGGACAATGTCGAACAGTTTCAAAGAGAATATCAGGATCGTGGTGGTCACCGTGATCAATGTGCCCTGAATGTAGGGGATTGTGATGCGGAAGAATGCCTGCACTTCCGATGCGCCATCAACCCGTGCGGCTTCCAGTAATTCTGCCGGGATCCCTTTGATGGCGGAAGAAAGCAGCACCATGGCGTAACCCGTTTGCATCCACACCATGATCACGATCAACAGGAAGTTATTCCACGGGGGCATCAACAGCCAGGCCTGTGCATCACCGCCAAAGGCGATCACAATGGCATTCAGCAGACCAATTTCCTGAATGCCCACACCCTCACCTTTGTAGGCATACACAAATTTCCAGATCACGCCGGAACCGACAAAAGAAATGGCCATGGGAAGAAAGATAATGGCCTTATACGCGGATTCCAATTTCGTTCGGTCCGCCAGCACAGCGATTAACAGCCCGAGGATCACACTGACCGACGTTCCCACAACCATCCAGAGGAAGTTGTTGCGAAACGCCTCGAGCATGATGCGGTCAGTGAACGCGAAAACGTAATTATCGAAGCCGACAAATTTCATGCCGGTCTCATCAATAAAGGAAAGGTACAGTGTGCGAACCACCGGCAGGGCGAGGAACCACATCAGCAGGGCAATAGCAGGGCCGACAAACACATACGGCTGCAGCCGGTGCACCCAGGCCCCCGGCAGTTTTTCGACCAACCAGTTGGAGACATAAAACAGGAGGGCGACCCCACCGACTCCCCAGACAATGGCAACCAGCACGATCACCAGCTGCGGCGCTTTGGAGTCACGCAGGAAGATATAGCCCTGCCACAGAATAACAAACGTCAGGATCGGGACAATAAGCGAAACCAGAATCCGCCCGATATTGGAACCAAACCAGGTGACAATGACATTCTCGCTTGGACTGGTCTTGTCGGTTTTTTGCATACCTGCCTCCTGTCGCGCATTTCGATCAAATTCTCCGGTTGGAGAATTGAATGACCATCAGGGGAAAAAATAAAAAAAGGGATAAGAACAGTATAGCAAATCCCTGATGGCATATTCTGATTTGACGTAAAGCCCGGAGTGAAAGTGATCGTTTCTTTTTGGGGGCAGAGATTCTCATCTCTGCCCCCGGGATAAAGCTACACTACCTCAAAAATTATTTCGGCCAGGAGGCGTCAATTTCCTTGAGGGCGGTATCCAGATCGATGGAATCGCTGACATAGGAGGTCATGGATTTCCAGAAGGAACCGGCACCAACAGCACCCGGCATCAGGTCTGAACCGTCGAAGCGCACGGAAGTGGCTTCCTGGATCATCTTGGCGATGCCGCGGTCAACATCATTGGTGTACCATTCGAGTTTGGAATCTTTGTGCGGGGAGATGGCTCCGCCGGCTTTTACCCAACCTTCAACGGAAGCACCAGTCGAGAAGTATTCCATGACGGCGCGAACTTCGGGGCGGTCATTGAACATGGCATAGATATCACCGGCCACGAGGACGGGTTTGCCATATTGCTCATCGATACCGGGCAGGTAGAAGAAGTCATAATCCACACCGGCTTTGGTGTTTTCGGGGAAGAAGGTGGTGATGAAGTTACCCTGTTTGTGCAGCCAGCATTTCGCGGGGGTTTCGAACATGGGTTTGGGGGCATCGCCGAAGGCGGTGGT
>CAYQTY010000002.1:0-15619 GCA_964420535.1 uncultured Leptolinea sp.
AACCTTGTATTACATCCCAGGTTTTGTAGCCTTTTTACTGATGAAGAAATTGTGAAAGCGCGGGAAAGACTGATCGAGTATGGATATTCGCCACTGGATCGATAGCCGGATGTGGTCGAAATCGACCACATCCTACTTTTTCTCACTTCGATAACCCCATCACGATGCCCCAATCAACTTTGCAATCAAAACCCAAAAAATCCGTATTATTCTATATGCATCCTTAATCAACTTCTCATGAGGGACAAAACCATGGATCAAATAACACAGGATTTTCTGCAAGCCAAACGCCTGGCCGTGGTCGGCGTATCACGCACACCTTCGAAATTCTGCAATTCCATCTACACCGAACTGAAAACCCGCGGGTTTGACGTGTACGGCGTCAACCCGCAGATGGACGTCATCGCCGGTGACAAATGCTACGCCAGCCTGGCCGAACTGGCGGGCAAGGTGGATGGCGCCGTCATCTGCGTGGCGCCGCAAAAAGCTGCAGAAGTCATCAAAGAAGCAGCAGCCGCCGGCATCAAAAAGATCTGGCTGCAGCAGGGGGCGCAATCACTGGAAACCGCGAAAGCCGCGAAGGAAGCCGGCGTCACCCCGGTGGAGGGCAAGTGCATCCTCATGTACGCCGGCAAGGTGACCTCCTTCCACGCGTTCCACAAATTCTTCGCCACCCTTCTGGGGCAATACTGATGCGGGTTCTGAAATAAACCATGAGCAAAATATTAGTTGCGTATTCAACCAACTCGGGTTCGACAACAGAAGTAGCGCAGGCTGTGGCCGCTGAACTGACGTCAGCCGGGCATATGGTGGACGTCAAACCGATGAAAGACGTGGCCGCCGTAAGCGGCTACGATGCTGTGGTGCTGGGCGCGCCGATGATCTTCGGCTGGCAAGATCAGGCGCGCCGGTTTGTAAAGAAGCACGGGGCGGAATTCGCCGCCGTAAAGACGGCTTATTTCGCCTGCGCCATGCGCCTCACCCGGGCAGAGCGTGAAAGCCTGCCGCCGGTCAACCTGACTCTGGATGAAAATCTGGTCAAAGACCAGTCAAGGGCAGGGATGTTGAGCCTCAAAGAACGCTTCACGTCCATCGGGTACTACCTCAAGTCAATGCTGCCGTCAGGCGCGCAGCCGGTGAGCGTGGCGTTCTTCAACGGCAAGCTCGAGATGTTCCGGCTGAAATGGTGGCAGGCGGCCTTCATCATGGTGGTGGTGCAGGCCACCCCGGGTGACTACCGCGATTTTGACCTGATCAAATCGTGGGCGCGATCACTGAGTCAATTGATGTGAAGATAGCGAAGGATGCAGCCGGTACTGAGCTGCATCCATTTTACTTTTATGACAAATTCCCCACATGTCAGCTTTACGAAGCCGACAACCATTCAATCGCCCTGTCGCGGTCAAGGAAGATATTAAAGGTCTGGCTGTTGTTCTTCATCACGGTTTCAAAAAAGTACGAGTCAGCGTCAACCTCGTTGATCAGGTACGCGCGTTTTAGTGCCAGGATATTCACACCATACTTTTCGAACTCGGTTTTTAGCCGCCGGGGTGTGTCATAGATATCAAGGGTAGACAGGGCAAGTTTTCCCTTACGCCAGTCCAGCAGTACCCGGGTGCAATGCTTTTCATCTATCATTCTTGAAATGGCCGGTACCATTTTCTCCATTACCTTAAAATTAAAATCATCCAACAGGGTTGACTCAACAATGTCTTCCGCCTCAAGATAGGTGATCACAAAGCACATGGTTCCCTCCTTATCCATATTATTCAAGTATTGGAATAATTCTTTTAGTGGTATTCATCCTGTCATGTGGTAACAATACTCACCCATCAAGCGTGGAATCCCCCTTATTAACGGTTTACCTGTATGTTTCGGTGATCCCGCACATCAGCGTATCCACCGCGGCTGAAAGCCCCTTCTCCGTAGAAACCCGGTCTTTCAGCCCATTGCCCAGCTGCAATGTGCTGTAGCCGTGCAGAAATCCCGTCAACAGGTCGATAACCGCGCCGGTATCGGCACCCTTCACCCCGCACGATGTGATGACCTTTTCCAGCAGCGACCGGTATTCCCCGAAGATCTCCGCCGTTTCAGCATCGCCGTGCCACTGCTCCCACTGGATAGTCTCATACACACCGGGGTGCGCGATCAGGTAGTCAAAATACGCCAGGCTCACGGCCTGAACCGCCTCTCCGCCGGCCGTGCCGATGGCTGCCTGTGTCATTCCGGCGTTCATCTCTCGCATCCCCCGGTGGGCGATATCACGAAGCAGGTCGTCAAGGCTGCCGATGTGGTTATACAGTGACGGCGTGCGGATGCCCAGTGTTTCGGCCACCGCCTTGAGGGTCACATGGTCCAGCCCGTGTTTATCGGCAATCCCGGAAGCAGCCGTGATCACATCGTCTTTTGTCAGTCGCATTGTTTTCCTTTTTTTCGTTAGATATCACAAACTAATATAGTTAATATAATTAATAATCTAATTACCTTTTCTTGACAACCCGGTCACAAATAGATAAAATACTAATCCTATTAGTTTTTATGCTATTTATATTATTAAAGGACCAACCATGGAAACAAAACCAATATACATCAACGGAATCCCTGCCATCCTGTGGGGTGACCATTCGCGAAAGATCTACCTGTATGTGCACGGCATGGGCAGCCGAAAAGAAGAAGCTGAGACGTTCGCCAGCCTGGCCGCCAGCCGCGGCTGGCAGGTTCTAAGCATTGACCTGCCGGAGCACGGAGCCAGGCATAAAGAAACCGGAACATTCAATCCATGGCACGCCGTGCCCGAACTGCTGCAGGCGATGGAATTCGCGTCAGCCGGCCGCGAGTGCACCGCCCTGTTCGCCAACAGTATTGGCGCCTGGTTCAGCCTACTGGCGTTCGCTTCCACGCCGCTGGACCACTGCCTGTTCGTCTCGCCCATTCTGGATATGGAAAAGCTGATCGCGAATATGATGCGGGTTGCCGGTGTGACCGAAGAACGCCTGGAACGCGAGAAGGTCATACCGATCGAATTCGGCCAATCCCTCTCATGGGACTACCTCACCTATGCGCGTGCGAACCCGGTCAATGTGTGGGACAAACCGACGAAGATCCTGTACGCGGGCCAGGATAATTTGACGGATCGTCAAACAGTGGACGGGTTTGTCAGCCGGTTCGGGTGCGAGTTGACGGTGATGGAAAACGGGGAACACTGGTTCCACACGCCCGAGCAACTGAACGTATTGAATACCTGGATAAATGAATCGTTGGAGGCGATCAGTTGACTGCCTCTTATCACACGCAATAAAAAAGGAAATGTTAGACGGAAGAACTTCTACAAAACGGTGCGCCGGCGTTTATTAGCGGGTATCCTGTGACTAGCGAATTCACAGGATGGCAGAAAATGGCAGAGAATAAAACAGTACCTACCGGCAACAACGTCAGCGCCTTTATTGACCGGGTGCCTGACGAACAAATGAAAAATGATTGCCGTGAGATCATCCGGCTGATGGAAGACGTCTCCGGTCATCCGCCGGTGATGTGGGGCAGTTCGATCGTCGGCTTTGGCTGTTACCATTATAAATATGCCAGCGGCCGTGAGGGTGACATGCCCGTCATCGCGTTTTCGCCTCGCAAGCAGGCCATCACCATTTACGTCAAGTGTTACCTTGAGGCGTTTGCCAGGGAACTTTCAAGATTGGGGAAGCATAAAACCGGCAAAGGTTGTCTGTATATCCGTGCGCTAAAAGATATTGATATGGATGTGTTGAAGGATATCCTGATCAAAACCAGCACGCAAAGCGAAAATTGTTTTTGAGAACAGCGGGTACCGTCACATCTGACCGGCATACAGCGCAATGATCTGGCGCAAAACCTCAGCATTGTTGGCCGCCGCGCAGATGATCAGCGCCACCAGGAACGCGTTCATGGATCTCTGGGGAAGGCCTGATAAAACCGTAAACAATCCGAGAACCAGCAGGGTGAAATTACCGGAGTACAGGAAGTATTCAATGGTGCCGTTCGGTTCCACCCCGTAAAAACTATGCAGCACCAGGTTGAATAACAAACACAGTGACAGTCCGGCGAGAAAAACCCGGTGTTCCAAAACCGGCCGGGCATGCTTTTTTATTCTTTCACGGATGAATCCCACGAGACCCGTCAACCACAGGCTGAACCATAGAGTGAGCCCGGATATTCCAAAGATGGTGTATTGTGATGCCGGGGTAAAAGAGATAGCCGACAGTGAACGTCCTTCTATCGCGAACACTTCCGGAAACGGTGCGAAGATGTTTACCGCCAAAAAATTCCGGAACAGTTGCTGGAGGACCTCACCCGGGACGCTGAAGATCAACAGGCTGGCATAGTGAACATCTTCGGTATAGGCTTCCGGTAGGAAGAAAAGGACCGAGGTCGGGTAGATCATCTTCTGGACCACCGTGAGTGCCGCCGAAATACCCAGCACAGCCATCGCGAAGATGGCGGCTTTCTGCCAATGGTTTCGCGCATTACCGTCACGCGCTGCCAGGCTGGCCAATAGAAAACAGATACCTGTCTGCGCGACATTCGTGGTGGTGACGCCCAGCGAGAAAACACCGGCCATTATCCAGGGAAGCATCGGTAATTTTTTCTGGCGCAGCGAATACGCGAAAACAATCAACGTGACCATCAAGCTGCACACCGCCAGCGATGACGTTCCGGGGATGATCGAAAGCAGCGATTGACTGGCTGTCACCCCGAAGAAAACGGCGAGTAAAAACGCGGTTGAAAGCTTCGTGAGATAGGTGGAAGCCAGGATGAATAACAACGCGATACCCGCTGCGCCCAGGATGCTGCTCAACAACGTAGCCGCGAGTTCAGGGTCACCGGTAATGCGTTGAAAAAGTTCGCCAACCGGATTCACCATCAGAACAAAAATCGGGTGGACTTTCGTGCGGTAGTGAAACCCGCCGAAGTACGTCATATCGTTCACGGTCCGCTGGGTATCCAATTGGAAGAAAACGTCATTCTCAGAAAACGCCGGGGTTTCGGCCAGAGCGGAGCCACCCGAATAATATACAAAAGAAAAAACAACCAGAAGCAGCAGGGCAATCAGCAGCCGGATCTTTATATTGCATTCTCCTGTAGAAAACCGCGGTGAATCCGCGATGGATTGTAGAGTGTCAGTCACAGCGATCTAAAATTCCTTGTTACCGTAGTAATGGCTGCCCGGCGCGGCTGGTCAGGTCTTTCATTCTTCCAATTCCATATCCTTCAGGATACACAAAACATTATAAATGAAGGCTGCCCATTGTCTGCCCTGTTTGACCTGTAAAAACCCGATAAATTTAAATGTTAATTGTAGAACACGGCGTTGATTTGATTCTGCACCTGAACTGGAAGATAATTAACCCGTCATCTCTGGCATCTCATACGCCTTTCGGGGACTTGAATAGCACCCATTCATCATGGAAATCATCTCCTGGAATTTTCTATTATTTCTGCTGATAACCATACCGGTGTATTACGCACTGAACCGCCGCGCGCAGAATATCTGGCTGGTCATGGGTTCCGCCGCGTTCATCGCCACACATGGCTGGCAGAACTTGATCCCGCTGACTGTCATCGCGGGGGTGACCTGGTTAGCTGGAGTGCGCCTGGCAGAAACCAGCCGGCGCGGTTGGCTGGCAGCCGGCATCGCGGTCAATGTGACGGCCCTCGTGTTTTATCGAGTTGCAGCCAGTCCGCTGGTTCTCCCTGCCGGCACGATTGACCATCTCCTCGTACCCGTGGGGATGTCCTTCTACACACTCCAGTCCATCGGGTACCTGATCGATATCTCGCACAAAAAGATCGAGGCTGAAAAAGACCCTGTTGACCTCACGCTTTACCTGATGTATTTCCCCAAATTCCTTGCCGGTCCGATTGAACGCCCGGGCCGCTTCCTGCCGCAATTAAAAGAACCCCGCGTGGTAGACAATCCGAAAGCCTCCCGCGGCCTTACATTCATTCTGTTCGGGTTGATACGCAAAGTGGCGGTAGCCGAAGTGTTGTTCACGCTCATCCCGAAGAATTTCATCCTTACCCCTTTTGTTGATATGCCCCTGGCCGTAGGACTGCCGCCGCTGCATGTCTCCACCTATGTCGCGCCGGTGAGCAATATTGACCGCCTGATCGCAGTCGTGTGTTACGGCCTGTACCTGTATAACGACTTTGCCGGCTACACCCTGATCATGCGCGGTATCAGCCTGTTGATGGGTATAGAACTGTCGCCGAACTTTCGTGAGCCGTATTTTGCCACCACCCTGTCTGAATTCTGGAGTAAATGGCACATCAGTCTGTCATCGTGGCTGCGTGATTACATCTTCTTCCCGCTCACCCGCTGGCTGAAGAAAAAGTCTCCCGGCGCCCTCCCGGTGATCCCGGTCGCCGTCCCCTTGTTAGTCACCATGTTGACGGCGGGCGTATGGCACGGCCTTACAACGCCTTTTTTGTTCTGGGGGCTATTGTATGGGGTCATGTTAACCCTTGAACAACTGGCATTCCAGCGCTGGCCGTCGCTCCGCCCGCAGCAGCGGCCGATTGTCTACCGGTTTTTCTCCGCGCTGCTCACATTCACCGTTGTGTCATTAGCCTGGGTTCCCTTCGCGGCCGGATCCTGGCGGGAAATTGCCGCATTCCCTGTGTATCTGTCACAACCCGCGTTGTGGGCCAGGTCACCGGAAATAAGCCCGTGGGCTGTTATTGTAGCCGCTGTCTCCTTTCCACTGGACGCGATTCAAGCGTACTACCGTGATTGGTTGTCAGAAGCCGGCATATCCTTTCCCCTGCGCGCGGCCATCGTGACAGCGTTCCTGATCCTGTTGTTCCTGGCTTTTGTATGGACAGCCCCCTATACATCCAACGTTTTTATTTATCAGGCATTCTGAAATCACCCATGAAAAAGCTATTTACCTTCGAAACTCTCAAAGTTCACTTACCGGCTGGCAAGGCATTGGCCGCGGTAATGTTTTTCATTCTTTTATTTCTGGGACTGTTTGAGGCAGCTTTGTGCCTGATTCCGGTTCCGCCGGCAGTGTTCGTACCCGGAATTGACCGCGAGCTGAACTACCCGGAAATTGACATCAAATTATCCCTTCTGACAGACCTGCAGCGCGGCGGGAACGTCAACTGTCTGTTATTTGGCAGCTCCATGGTCGATTTCGGGCTGGACCCGGTGTTCATCAACCAGCAATCCGCCATTGCCGGCTTAAAGGATCCGGAGTGCTTCAACATGGCGATGAAAGCCATGAAACCGGAAGCCGTGGCAAAGATCACCCCGATATTGGTCAAGAAGTGGAAACCCTCTCTGCTGATCATGGGGATCAGCCCGGTGGACTTCACCGGGGGACAATCCACAATCCGAAAGTTCGTCAACGCGCCGTGGATACGTTTTCACGAAGGTAAGCCGTCATTTGAAGGCTGGTGGATCGAGAAATCACAGGTTTACCGCTGCTGGATCTCCTTTCTGAAATACCGCGATCCCGCCTACCGCGCCGATCTCAAACGCCAGTTGACGATGATTGACCGCTACGGCACCCAGAAGGAAAGCCGGATCGCGCGCACGTATGAGGTAAAACGCGGAGTGGCCTTCCCGGATTACGAAATATCCAAAAGTGATTTGGAGGGCTTCCTGAATATTGTTGACCTGAATTCACCCGCCTTAAAAATAGTAGTGATCGAGATGCCAGTCCACCCGGATTTTCTTTCGTATTACATACCTGGCGGCGAGGCCGGTTATGAATATATGTTCCTTCGCCCTGTCCAGTCCATTCTGAACGCCAGAGGCGTCACGTTTGTGCGCACCCAGCCGTTCGTCAAAGATGTGGTCACCCCGGACGGCTGGAAAGACGAGCTGCACTTGAATGAATCCGGAACAGCGCAATTCAGCCAGTGGCTGGCAGATGAACTCGCGAGACTCCCGTGACCGTGGTGCCCATCCACACCGGGTTACAAAATCAGGTATCCTTGGCAAATGACTGATCAATGCGGAATCCTGTTGGTTGTGCTGGCGGTCACCGTGGTGGCCTTGTGCGTGTTATGGTTCGTTATTCCATTGACCACAGGTCTGCCGTGGGTTCCAGCCCGCGAAAAACGTATACGCACGGCGCTTAAAATGTCCGGCCTTAAACCGGGTGAACGCCTGTATGACCTTGGCGCGGGTGACGGCCGTGTGCTCATAATAGCCGCCCGCGAATTCGGCGCGCATGCCGTGGGAGTAGAGATAAGCCCGGTACATTGCCTGATCGCATGGTTTCGCGCGCTATTTTCCGGAAACAACCGCCGGGTCAGCATCCGGTGCGGCAATTTTTTCTCAACCGGTATCGAAGACGCAGATGTCGTTTTCGCGTATATAACCCCGGGGATTACTTCACGGCTGAGGCCGTTTCTTGAAAGCCAATTGAAAAATGGTACCCGGATCGTCATCCTCTCAGCCGAGATGGAAGGCTGGCAGCCCGATGACATTGACAACCAGGACCTGGTTTTTCTGTACCAATTCCCCCCCACCCCCGGCAGCATTGCCACCTATCTAACGACGAAGGCAACAGAGTAACCGGAACCGTCAGATTTTAAACGCGGCCAGTTGTTCTTTCGCTGCCAGATATCCGGCCTTCGTCAACGCGGGGATCTGGTTGGTATTCAATAAACTGAATTCAGAAAGGTCCGGTGTGATCACCACATCGGCAAATTCGTTGTATGGCCGGGCAGCATACCGCATCGCGGCATAATAGGTGTTCATCAGCAAGTCAATCAGATTATCCGGCGTCCGGCGTGAATGGCTGGCGGTGAACAGGTCAACAGCAATAATACGGTCAGCCCCCATCTCATGCGCCAGCATGATCGGCACATTTTCCAGTAATCCACCGTCAATCAACATTGAGCCGGCAATATTAACCGGGGCAAAAATGCCGGGAATACACGAACTGGCCATAACCGCCTCACCCACCTGTCCTTCGGTCAACCGCACGCGCTCCCCGGTGACCACATCGGATGCCACCATACCCAGCCGGATGCGGGCTTCGTCAAAACGCACGTCGCCAATAAAATCATGCATGATTTCGCCCAATTTGTGGTTCGAGAGCAGTCCATACTGTGAAAGCGCCAGGCTGGCCATATCCACCCATTCCAGATCCCGCGCGATCGATTCGATCACATCCCAGGGTTTCCCGAACGCGTAAAGCGCGGCGATAAACGCCCCGATACTCGTACCGGTGACGATATCGACGTCAATTTCCATCTCCTGGAGAGCCTGCAACACACCGATATGTGCCGCTCCAAGTACTACTCCGCCGCCCAGGGCGAGTCCGATCTTCTTTTTCTTTTGCTTTGCCATAGTACAAACCAATCTATTCATTAATCCAAACGACCGTCAAAATTATAGTAGGATTTAAGCGAAAGGAGTAATGAAGAAAAGAATGATGTCGGGAGGGCGAAATGGAAGATGAACGGCTTTTCAAACTTCAGGAACGCATCAATGAACTGGAAAAACGGGTGGATTTTCTCTACGACCAGATGAATATCCCCCGGTCAATGGATATGTCAAACAATCTGGAGTTGATCACCGCGATCCAGAAAGGTGACAAAATAGAAGCGATCAAGATTTACCGCACCCATACTCAATGCGATCTCTCTGCCGCGAAAACGGCTGTCGAAGGAATGTGGAGCCTGTACCATTGAAGAACAGTCAAACCTTTTCACGTAATTCAGGCCATTACGCCCTGTTTCGACCCCACTACCCGGAAGGACTTTTTAAGTACCTATCGGGCTTATGCATTAATCATGATAGTGCCTGGGATTGCGCGACAGGCAGCGGACAGGCTGCGGTTGCCATCGCGGAGTTTTTCGACCTTGTGGAAGCAACAGACATCAGCCCGGAACAACTCAAAAATTGTTACCCGCACCCTCGCGTACATTACAGTTCCGCGCCGTCCGAAAAGACGGATTTCGGCGATTCATCTTTTGATCTGATCACTGTTGCCCAGGCCGTTCACTGGTTTGATCTACCCCGTTTCTTCACGGAAGCTGGCAGAGTCTTGAAACCGGATGGGGTTCTGGCACTTTTTGGTTACAAATTTCCGGAAGTGGACCCGCAAATTGACGCGGTCATTAAAAACGAACTCCTTGACCCCATTGATGCATACTGGGCTGACGGCAACCGCATTTTGATGAATAATTACTCGGAGATCAGGTTACCGTTCCCTGAAGTACCCGTTTCTCATGCGTTCACAATCAATGTGGAATGGAATCTATCCCATCTTGCGGGCTATTTCTCCACATGGTCAGCCGTAAAACGGTATGCTGACGATCAAGGACCCGGACTGGTTGAATCACTGGTCAACACGCTGACGCCAGTGTGGGGCAATCCACGCGAACCGAGGGAAATTTCGATGCCGGTCGTTCTTAAGGTGGGCAGAAAACCGTAAAGCCTGCCTGAATTTACAGTCAGATTTCAATTTTTGTCTGAATACCCGGTGGCGGCTCCGGGCGGCGTTTGCTGGTTTTCCGGACCTTCATCTCTTCGTACAGGTCAATGGCAGAGCAGAGGTGGGCTCCCAGCAGAATGATCAGTGAAACAAGATAGATCAAAAGCAGAAACGTGATGATCGCCCCCAATGACCCGTAAATCAACTGGTAATTGGCCAGTCCGCTGCGGATATACCAGTTAAATCCCTCAGTGACAACTTTCCAGAGGACGGCGGCAAATAAACCGGCATAAAACGAACCCCGGAAAGAAGAATTGGCTTTTGGCACCCAACGGTAGAGTGACAGGAAGAGTATAAAACTGGTAAAAAATGACATCAAACCGGAGATTACACGAACGAGGTCAATTTCATCCAAACCCGGAAACGCGAAGGAAGTAAGCGGGATTAGATTGGCGATCCAGTCAAAGATCATGGAAAACGCCATCAATCCTGTCAACGCGACTACCATGGCAACGCCGATCAGGCGTTTCTCAATATAATTCCGCTGCCGCACTTCAGGCCAGGCGAGGTCGATGTTATAAACCAGGTTGGTAAAAAAACCGGAAGCTGCCCAAAGCAACATCATCAGACTGAGCAACCCCACCCGGCCACGGATGCGCAATACCTGCTGTAGTATTTCTTCGATCCAATCCTGTGAAATGGGAAACGCCTGATACAAAAAACGGATCACATTGGCGTACACTTGTTGACGGTCAAGAAAGTAACTTCCACCGACAATGATCATGATCAACAACGGAAAAAGCGAAAGAAACGCGTAATATGCCAGACCCGCCGCCGCCTGTGAAGCGCGGGCGTGCGAGAATGTGGCATACGTGGTGACAGGGATCATTAACCATCCCTTTACCGCGCTTTTTACAATTTGGGTCGTTGTCTTCTTTGTTTTAGTACTCAAAAAAATCTCCAACAGAAATTCTTCCATTAATTACTGCTAATCTAACACCGGCAATCTGCATTGGAAGCCTTCATTATCACCATGATACCCCATCCCTATTTTAATGAGAAATCAAAATTAGTGAAATCTCTTCGGGGCGGCAAAAATGTTGACTGAATGGCTGAAGAAACTGTTCAAACCCGCCGATACTATTTACAGGCAGAATCCATTTCCATGGTTTACAGGTTAGACCTACAAAACGAACCTGATAATCCTGATCAACCATAAAATGGATATTGTCTATAATAGTATCATCACTGTGAGGCGGGATTATGTTTTCGATAACACTTGAAGAATACGCACCGGGCAAAGATTATTTATTAATTACGCAAATTGGCAAATTGACTGTCCAGGATATTTTTAAAAACGCTCCTCGAATATCGATCGCCATTGAACATTATAAGTGTTTCCGTTTGGTGGAAGATTACCGCCAGGCGACAATAAAAATGAAATCTAGCGATCTGACAAAAATTCAAAATTTTTACATAAAATCCCTGGAAAAGATCGGCGTCCGGTTTACCAGTGTAAAACGAGCCATGGTTATCGATGAAAATAAGATTCCCCCAGACGAGATGGAATTTTACAGAATGCTTAGCATCAACCAGGGACAGGATCTAATGGTATTTTCGGATATGTACCAGGCGATCAAATGGGTGATTGATGATAATCCATCCAGCTGACAGGATGGGGGTTCCTTTAGTACCTATCCATTCTGATCCTATACGGGGATAAATTTTCCAAAACCGGAAACAATGCCATCCGGATTGCTTCCGGATTCTTCGATTCGTGAAAATTCTTCGTAAAAACCACTTGACATAATATAATATATTTATTACACTATGAATAACATATATTACATTATGTAAGATGAATCTTACAGAGCGAGGATCACATGGATTGTAGACAAATGGGACATCCCGAAAATGCCAACCCGGAAGAAGACAGCATGACCTTTCAGGAAAAACAAAGCCTGGTAGTACTGGGATGCGTTGTAATTATCCTTATCGGTTACATCATCTTTCTCGCCGGTATGGCTAAAGCCGGTACGCTGACCACTACCAACGAACTGGCTTTTTGGGCCGGTGTGCTGTTGAAAATGATCGGCATTCAGATCGGTGTCAATATTGTGATCATGATCCTGTTTAACATCGTTTTGACAATCATTGCTACTGACCGCATCCCGGAAAAAACAGATGAGCTTGACCGGCAGATCGAACAACGCAGCACGGTACTGGGCAGCTATGTCTTCTTTATCGGATTCCTGATCAGCATGGTGGTGGCTGTTTTCGGGCTTCCACTATGGCTGGTGTTCAACACGATCGTGGCCGCGTTCTTTGCCATGCAGTTCACCTGGGTCATCACCCAGAACCGTATGTACCACCGGGGATTCTGACATGGAACAGAATCGTATCCGCAATAACATTCGCACCCTGCGGTTTATGCATGGTGAGATGACCCAGCAGGAACTGGCAGACAGCGTCGGCGTTACCCGTCAAACGATCATCTCCATGGAAAAAGACAAGTACTCCCCCTCCCTTGAACTGGCATTTCGTATCGCCCTGGTTTTCGGCGAACCCCTTGAAAAAGTCTTCTCGTACGAGATGGATCAAAAAATAGATTAGTTAAGAATTCAGGAGAAACAAATGAATACATTTCATAAGGCTGGCGGCCTGGCCGCTTTCGCCCATGCTTTCGCCTACCTTGTGGGCATCATACTGGCCATCACTCTGATCTTCCCGGTCTTGGACGGCAACCCCAATGGCTATTTCGAATATGTGCGTGACAACGCGGTTTTGATGCACATCTGGATCCTGATCACATACTGGGGATCGGCCGCCTCTGTGGTTTTCATGGCGTTGGCGCTGTACCACCGGCTGAACTCCCGCTCGCCGTTGATGGTGCAGGCGGCCACAATATTTAGCCTGATCTGGGCCGGGTTGATCATCGCCAGCGCGAACCTGATGTTGAATGACTTCCGCGTGGTCACAGACCTGTTCGCGAAAGATCCGTCACTCACCCCTACCGCCTGGACGATTCTGGAAGCCGTGGAAAACGGGATCATCAGCGGAAATGAACTGGCGGGCAGCCTGTGGGTATCACTGATCAGTCTCGCGGCACTTCGCCAGAACGGGCTGACGCGTCCACTGGCTATCCTGGGCGTCACACTCGGTGTTGTGGGTATTGTCACCCTGGTATTCCCTGAAGCCTGTTTAGTCTTCGGTCTGGGAATGGTGGTCTGGTCAATCTGGCTGGGTGTTGAATTTTTGACAAACAAAAATGATGTCGTTGAAAAAGGAAAATAGAGAATGACAATTACACGCGCTGACTCTATATTTGTTGGAACGTTCTTTTTACTCGCGATGGCAGGCAGTCTGGTGGGCGCCGGCTTGATCGAGCCGGTGATCTCCGCCGCCGATCCCATATCAGCCGCAGCTGCATATCAGGGTACTCTTCTGGCCGGCATCTTCCTCGAGTTGACATGCGCCATATGTGTGGTGGGCATTGCCATGTTTATGTTCCCCATTCTGAAAACAGCCACCCCCTCGCTGGCAGCCGGCTACCTCGGTTTTCGCACAGTGGAAGCGGTTTTCTGCACTCTGATCACCATTGCACCTGTTTCCATTATTGCACTATCCCGGATGCCCGATTCAGCATCCGCCGATACGGCCGTGCAGGTAGTGCTCCTCATACGTTCGTTTTCTATCGGGTTGCCATTGGCATTGTTTTTCTGCCTGGGAGCTTTGTGCCTGTACCTTGGTTTGTATTACGGCGGTTTACTCCCACGGTTTATACCGGTATGGGGGCTGATCGCGGTGACCCTGGTGCTGGTGTTGAATATCGTCATCCAATATCTCCCGTTGGAAATGAATGTCAGTATGACGATGGCTCTTCCCATGATCTTGAATGAGATTTTTATGGGCCTGTGGCTGATTGTCAAAGGCTTCAATCAAAACGTGTAAATCAAGAAAGTAGAAAAGTAAGGTAGGAAAAAATGAAAGCTGTGTATTTTGATGAATTTGGTTCACCCGATGTTCTCTATGTTAAAGAAGTGTACAAACCCGTTCTGGCAAAGAATGAGGTCCTGGTAAAGGTAAAGGCAACATCGGTCAATTATGGCGACCTGGTTGCGCGGAATTTCAAGAATATTTCACCGCGTGAATTCAATATGCCGGGATTATTGTGGCTGATAACCCGCTTCGCCTTTGGTTTAAACAAACCTAATATCCACATATTAGGCAGCGAGTACTCCGGGATTGTAGAAAGCACAGGCAGTGAAGTGACCCGTTTGAAACCGGGTGACGAAGTCTTCGGGTATGTTGGAGAAAGCATGGGCGCATGCGCGGAATACCTTCGGGTACGCGAGGATTCTGCCATTGCTCTCAAGCCTTCAAACTTTTCATTTGAAGATGCCGCGGTAATCCCCTATGGCGCGATCATGGCGCTGTACCTGCTGCGTAAAGTAAATTTGCGGCCGGGCCAAAAAGTGATGATCATCGGCGCGTCCGGCGGGATCGGGTCAGCCGCGGTGCAGATCGCCCGCGCCATGGGCGCCAGGGTGACCGGTGTTTGCGGAACCAACCGGGTTGATTACGTCAAATCGCTTGGCGCGGAGAAGGTGATCGATTACACCCGGGAGGATTACACTACATCCGGCGAGACCTACGACTTGATCTTTGACGTACTGGGCAGGGGGCAAATCAACGCGTGCCGCGCCATTTTGAAACCGGGCGGGATCCATCTATGCGCCAGTTTTAAAATGAAGCAGATATGGAATATGCTTCTGACGTCACGCTCTGATAAACGGATGATCTGCGCCATCGCCCCGGGCAGCCTGAAGGACCTGTTGGATGTCCGCCAGATGATTGAAGAGGGAAAGATCAAAGCCATTCCCACGCGCCAGTTTCCCATGGAACAGGTGGCGCTAGCCCACAGGTATGCCGAATCGGGAAGCCGGCAGTGTCACGCAGGAATAAGTATTTCCTAAAATAGCTACTAAAAAAATAACAATTTGGAGAAACCAGCCGCACAGAGTTACGCGGTTGGTTTACTTTTTTGTCCGGTTTTTCCTTCATTTGCGGTTATATTCTTGAAGATGCATCTTCGAGCATTCCAAACATCGAAGGAGAATGAATGTCTGAAACATTGTGGCTTGAACGGAACATGGAACGTTCCGTAGACGAGGATGCCCGGTTGGTGA
>CAYQTY010000002.1:15629-32789 GCA_964420535.1 uncultured Leptolinea sp.
GTTCAAACCGGTCTACGACAGGTGGCTTCCCCGGGTGTACCGCTATTTTTACTTTCGGGTCGGAAACGAAAAAGACGCTGAAGACCTGACGTCACAGGTATTCCTGCAGGTCTGCGAAGCCCTACCCCGATACCGGAATTCGGCGCGGTTTTCCACCTGGCTGTTCACCATCGCCCACTCGCGCATAGTCGATTTCTACCGCAAGAAACGCCCGGAAATTGAACTGGAAAGTGTTGCACAGCTTCCAGCCCCGGAGAATCTAGCAGCCAAATTAGACCGGCAGGATGAATTCGATCAGGTTATAGGCCTGTTAAGAACATGCACCAGTGAAGAACAGGAATTGATCCGGCTGCGTTTTATCGCAGACCTGAATTACGCGGAAATCGGAGTGATCCTGCGCAAGCGGGAGGATGCCGTGCGCAAAGCAACAACACGGTTGATCCAACGGTTGCAGGCACAAACGGAGGTGAATTGTGACTGACATAACGAAGGACCCCATGGAAGAATTGTTCCGGGAGGCGGCCCGCTCTGTTAAACCCCGCCGTGAATTTTCTGACACTCTCTGGGCGGAGATGCAAACCGCCCGTAAGTCAAACCGACAGCCGTGCAGGCATATCCATTTCACCCGACCCGCCTGGGGGTTGACGTTTGCCGCGCTGGCACTGGCAGTCACCTGTGCGGCCTATGGACCTCAAAACGTGCTGGCGGCCGTGAAAAATCTCATCGGCTACATCCCGGGTATCGGATTCGTGCAGCAGGATGAATCAACGCTGTACCTGGCCAAGCCGGTATCCGTCACCAAAAAAGGTGTGACCCTCACCGTTGAACAGGCGGTGGCGGATGCCAATGGAATTGTTGTCTCCTATCATATGGATGGCCTGCCCGAACCCAAACCCGGCGAAACCTATGCCTGTGTATACTCCGATAACCGGCTGCGCCTGCCGGACGGCAAAGAACGCCTGCCTGTCGGCGGAGGCATCTCAGACAATGAAGCCCGGATCGAATTCCACCCCCTGCCGGCCGGTGTGAAGCAGGTCACGCTGGTAATCCGCGGCGAATCGGATTGCCCCGCTCCCTTCGATTTGACCGTGGCTATTCCATTAGGAATTACAGCCCCGCAACCTTCCCTGCCGGTATTGGACGTAACGCCGGTCAGTATCCCGGCCGCCGAAGCATCTATACAGCAAGCGAATGAACAGGCGAAAACCGGCAACCCTGCGGCCAATGATCAGGTCAGGATTTCGGTAGAGAAAACTGTCCCATTGCCGGATGGCTGGCTGGTAACCGGTCAAGTAACCTGGGATGACCCGGAAATAATGAATATGTACGTGCCCCCTGAGATGGTCACCGTTACGGATGCCGCGGGAAAAAATATACCGGTGGAACCGACAGACGCAGGATACAGTGACGGTGAATTCGGGTTCATCCTGAAACAGACAGAAATTCTGTCGCCCGTCAAATTAACCATACAGAGTATTCTGGTCAATGGATTGTTGGAAAACGGGCCTGAATTCAGCTTTAACACCGGCAGCAACTCCCAACCCAGCCAGAAATGGGAAATCGGCAAGACGCTGGACGTCTTTGGAATGCCGGTTGACGTAGTGAAAGTCACCCCCGCTGGTTTTGACGATGGCTCAAAGGGATACGCCGTCACCCTGAGAATTCCGGAAGCCATATCCAATATTGATATGCGGTACGCGACAAAATTCGCCGGAATGGGTAGTTTTGGTGAAGGGCGTCCAATGGCGGATCATCACTACGAAATTAAAATAGGATTCCCTGGAGATTTGCCTGAAGGTCTGTTGACCTTTGCCATTTTCAATGTGCAATGGAACCTTACAGGAAACTGGGAGACATCCTGGAATATGCCGGCTCGATAATGTCAGAAAATTAGAAAATAGCCCAGGTTGAAAATTCAACCTGGGCTATTTCGTTAATCCAGTATTGAGACAATTCTAAAAATCTCAAATCAATCCATCCTTTTTCTTTACAGTCTATTTACTACCAACCTCATATGATCGTATAAGGCATCACAGAGATTCTTTTTAAAAAGATGTTCAGATTAATGCATTTTACCTATTGACTGACGGTCAGTCATATAGTATTATATATGTAATTGACCGACGGTCGGTCGGTAAAGGAGAACGAATGGTCAGAACAGTCAAAGATCCGGAAACGCGCAGAGCAGAAATTGTAGAAACAGCCCGCAGACTTTTCCAGTCGCGCACATACGACCAGACCAGCATGCAGGATGTGATGCAGGCATGCGGGATCGCGAAAGGAACGATCTATTACTACTTCAAATCAAAAGAAGAATTGCTGGATGCAGTGATCGAAAATATGGCGGATGAAGCCCTCGGGCAAATGCAAAATATATTAGACAACGCCTCAGGCAATGCTTTGGAACGGTTACAACTCTTGATCGCGGCTGGAAGAATCGCCGATGAGAATCCGGCGGTAATGGATCAACTTCATAACCCCCGCAATGCCGGGATGCATGCTGCCATGCTCGCCGTAGCGGTAAAGAAAACCGCACCTCTGTACGCAGAGATCATCCGTCAGGGAAACCGGGAAGACTTGTTCCAGGTTGAAAACCCACTGGAAACAGCTGAGATGATCCTCACCACTATCCAATTTTTGCTCGACACCGGAATATACCAATGGACGCCTGACGACATGATGCGGCGTGCTATTGCCCTCCCGGGGTTGATTGAAACCCTGGTCAAAGCCAAACCCGGTTCACTTTCATTTCTTCTGGAAAAAGGAAATAAATAATTCACATGAATAAAAAATTTAACAATCCCGCCCTATATTTTCTGGCAACCTACCTTGTTTCGTATTTCTTCTGGATAATCTCAGCTATTATGAGCAGGCAACCCGGCGGAGAAACATCATTTATTATGTTCCTGATTCCCGGTATGATGGCGCCTACCTTTGTCGCGATTTGGATGATACGCAAAGACAAGACCGGTGATCTGTGGACTTCTTTCAAGAACCGTATATTCAATCTCCGGCTTATCCAGTGGCCCAGGTTCCTCGCCAGTCTCCTTATCGTTCCGGCTGCCATCCTTGTTGCAACTGCCATCTCCGTCCTCTTCGGCGGTGATCCGGCACAATTTCAAATGGCCGATGGTTTCTCCTTCTCAATAGGTATGGCACCCACATTTCTCGTACTAATCCTTGCGGCAACATTTGAGGAGCTCGGCTGGCGCGGATATGGATTGGATAGCCTTCACAGCAAGTACAGCTATTTCAAAGCTACCCTTATATTTAGCGTACTCTGGGCATGCTGGCACCTGCCGCTTTTCTTTATCACCGGTTTATATCAGTATGAAATTGCCAACGAGAATATTCTATATGCCGTCAATTTCATCCTTTCAATTATTCCCCTGGCTGTAATTATCAACTGGGTCTACCGGATAAATAACAGGAGTATTACCGCCATCATTCTGTTCCACTTCTTTATCAATCTATCCCAGGAAGCATTGAATATCACCCAGAATACCAAATGCATCGAATCAATCGTACTGACAATTTTCGCGGTCATCGTTGTTCTTCTAAACAGATCAATGTTCTTTGATAAAGAAAGCCGGATGGGGTAAACAAATGACAGAATCAATTTCCCAACAGAACCCGATGGCCCGGGTGATGGGCCTGCGTGACTTCCGCCTGCTTTTCGCCGGCGCCACCACATCCTTACTTGGTGACCAGTTTTCCCTTATCGCCACTCCCTGGCTGGTCCTTCAGTTGACCCACGATCCACTGGCGCTGGGCACTGTGCTTGCGCTGCAGGGCATTCCCCGCGCGCTGTTCATGCTGATCGGCGGCGCCATTACAGACAGGTTCTCACCCCGCAAGGTGATGTTGTCGGCGAGCGTTATCCGATTCTTGCTTACCGCGATGATGGCCCTGGTGGTCATCACCGGCATGGTACAGGTCTGGATGATCTACCTGTTCAGTCTGGCTTTCGGGATCGTAGCCGGGTTCGCTATCCCGGCAGAGAACAGCATCGTCCCGCAGTTGGTAGCGGAAGATGACCTGCAGGCTGGCAATTCCATCATCATGGGCATCACCCAATTGGCCGGTTTTATAGGCCCCACGATTGCCGGTATTTTGATCGGCAACTTTTCCGGATCAAATACTGGTATCTTTCTCGCGTTCATCATCGATGCTATCACATTTACTATTTCCTCTGTTACCCTGGCAATGATCCGCAATGCGAAAAAGTCAGCACAAAATACCGATCAAGAAACCGTTTGGGCAGCCATCCTTACTGGCATCAAGTATCTGGTAAATGACCGCGCGCTGCGCCTGGTTTTCATCGTTCTGATGTCCATCAATTTCTTTTTGTTAGGCCCCCTGCTTGTGGGCATCCCGGTTCTCGCGAGTGAACGGCTTGCGGAAGGCGCTGTAGCCTACGGTCTGCTTTTATCCGCGTTTGCCGGTGGCAACCTCGTAGGAATACTTGGCGCGGGCGCATTGCCCCGCCCTACCGCTGGAACAATGAAAATGATCCTGGTAGCTTTCGTCATCGCGTTCGGCCTGGGCGTTGCCTCCCTCGGTTTTGTGACAAATACCTGGATTGACTTTGCTTCAATGGCCATTCTCGGTCTGGCCAACGGGTATGTCTCCATTCTGATGTTCACCTGGATGCAGATTCAAACGCCCAAAGATATGCTCGGCCGGATGATGAGCCTTATCACCTTCTCCAGCACCGGCCTGGTGCCGATTTCTCAGGCACTGGCCGGTGTGGTCAGCAAGTGGGACCTGACGAATATGTTCACGATCGCCGGCGGGATCGTGGTGGTTTTCGGGTTGGTTCTTTCTGCCCACCCGGACCTGCAATTGCTGGGAGCCAGTATCGCTGGCACTCCAGTGGAAGCGGAGTAGTTAAATTGTAGTCATCATAAATACAAGCGCCTGTCCCAAACTGCACGCAATTTGGGACAGGCGCTTTTTATTTCTCTTTTCTGTCAATCCAAAGAGATACTGAGCGATTGAACAGAAATAGTATGCCTAAGATAAGAAATGGTGGAATGACACACAGGAATCCTCCCAGAAGGATAGCCTGGTTCCAACTGGTAATCTCAATATGTGTTTGACTGTTATCTTCGAGAAACTCTATCAATTTGTTGAGCAATTCTCTCGCAGTCTCTTCATTTAAAAAATTTTGGCTGACATGGATTTTTCCAGATTTTCCACTTATGTCGACCGTGTTCAGGTAACAACGGTAATCAAGGGTTTGACTGTTAGTCTGGCAGGAATTCCCCCTCTGAATGGTATTCACATGATGGACTATTTCTTCCTCGTTGATCGCAATGCCAATTAATGTAAACACCTGCCCTGAACAGTCCACCGTTCCATTTTCCCATCTGTTACAAATTAATCGGTGAGTACGTCCAAAATAAACAATCATATATAGGGAAAATACAACAAAAATCCCCCCCAGAATTGACTGCCCAATTATGGTACGGTTTTGCTGATCTGTTGTTTTGTCCATTGCCTTGTGTTTTTCCCTGTTCCTATCATTTCCTGGAGAAATTATACAATCTCTAGTTTCAGATAATACAAATGGCCGGAGCGAACTCCGGCCATTCATACAAGATGGGGGGAAACCTATTTCAAACTATCCATTCTTGTTTTTGTTGTACACATCAAAGAAAACGGCAAAGAGCAATACCAGACCTTTGATTACCTGTTGGACGTCAATATTGACGCCCATGATGGACATACCATTGTTAAGCACACCCATGATGAAGGCACCAATGATGGCGCCGACCACGGTTCCGATACCGCCACTGGCTGACGCGCCGCCAATATAGCAGGCCGCGATCACGTCCAACTCCATACCGTCACCGGCTTTTGGGGTGGCTGAGTTCAAGCGGGCTGCGTACACCATACCGGCAATACCCGAGAGAACGCCCATGTTGACGAAGGTCGCGAAGAGCAGTTTTGGAGTATTGACGCCGGAAAGGCGGGCAGCTTTTTCATTTCCACCCATGGCATAGATACGGCGGCCAAGTACTGTCTGGTCGGTTATGAATGTGTAGATAATGATCAAAACCAGCATCAAGATCATCACGTTTGGCAGACCTTTGTAAGAAGCCATCAACCAGCATAGTCCCATGATAGCCGCGGTGATAATTACATTCTTGGCGATGAAGAAAGGAAATGGCGCGACTTCAAATTCGTACTTCTGATTATTTCTGCGGTTGCGGAAATCCAACCAGATCAGGACGATGGATCCTATGGCACCCAGAACAACGCTGGTGAGGTGAAAACCTTCCATGTTGAAGAAATCAGGGATGAAACCGGAAGCCAACTGCTGGAATTCGGTCGGGAAAGGACCAACAGATCTACCAGCCAGCAGGGAGAGCGTCAGGCCGCGGAAGATCAACATACCCGCGAGCGTTACAATGAATGGCGGGATCTTCTGGAAAGCCACCCAGTACCCTTGCAAAGCACCGATCAACGCGCCGACTATGAGGCAGATCAGCATGGTCAGGTAAACGTCGAGCTTGTAATTTACGAGAAGAATAGCGGCCACAGCGCCTACAAACCCGGCAACACGGCCAACGGACAGGTCGATCCAACCGGTGATGATGATCAACAGCATACCAATAGCCATAATGATGATATAGCTGTTCTGCAGAAGCAGATTGGTCAGGTTAACCGGCATAAATAACGTGCCTTCGGTCAATACCTGGAAGAACCCCATGATCACAACCAGGGCGATCAACATGCCGTAGGAGCGAATATTGTTCTTGAACATATCCTGTAATGTTTTCATTTCACCATCACCTCTTGATCTGACATGATGCATTTCATAATTTTTTCCTGCGTCGCCTCATGGGCTTTCATTTCACCAACGATTTTGCCTTCGTTCATAATATAGATCCGGTCACAAATCCCCAGGATCTCGGGCAATTCAGACGAAATCAAAACCACTGCTTTTCCATCACTGGCAAGTTTATTGATGATGGTGTAAATCTCGTACTTGGCCCCAACATCGATACCGCGTGTAGGTTCATCCAACAGAAGCACATCCGGGTTGGAAAACAACCACTTGCTCAACACTACTTTTTGCTGGTTACCACCGGAGAGATTGACGGTTTTCTGCTGAATACTCGAGCACTTGATATTCAGTTTTGCTTTGTATTCAATAGTAGATTTCAGTTCTTTACGCTTATTGATCACAGAACCTTCTGCCACCTCATCCAGATTCGCCAGGGTAATATTGTTTTTGATGTCCTGGATCAAAACCAGACCATAGGTTTTGCGGTCTTCTGTGGCATACGAAATGCCATTTTTGATTGCTTTGGAAATACTGGAAACATCTATCTTATTGCCACGTTTTTTGACAGTTCCCGTGATACGTCTCCCATAGGCTTTTCCAAAAATGCTCATGGCCAGTTCAGTCCGCCCAGAACCCATCAACCCATACAATCCGACTACTTCACCTTCGCGGACGTACATACTGATGTCGTCGCAGACTTTCCGGTCATCATGAATGGGATGGTAGACGTTCCAATTTTCAACCTCAAAGATCGGTTCGCCGATTTTTGCTGAACGTGTCGGGAACCGGTTGGTCAGGTCGCGGCCAACCATACCGCGAATAATGCGGTCTTCTGTGATGTTGTCTTTATGGCAGTCGAGCGTGTCAATGGTGGCGCCATCGCGCAGAATGGTGATCATATCCGCAACTTTTGATACTTCCCCGATCTTGTGGGAGATCAAAATGGATGTGACGCCGTGATTTTTCAGTTGAAGCAGTAAGTTAAGAAGAGCTTCGCTGTCATTCTCGTTCAAACTGGCAGTTGGCTCGTCCAGAATAAGCAATTTGACTTTTTTCGAAAGCGCTTTGGCAATTTCAACCAGTTGTTGTTTGCCCACTCCAATATTTGTAACTAAAGTCTCTGGCGACTCATGCAGACCGACTTTTCCGAGCAACTCACGTGTCTTCTGGAATGATTCCGGCCAGTTGATCACGCCATTTTTATTGCATTCATTCCCGAGAAAAATATTTTCCGCAATCGAAAGGAACGGAATAAGTGCCAATTCTTGATGAATAATAACAATGCCGACATCTTCACTGTGCTTGATATCACTGAACTTGCACTCTTTGCCTTCAAAGATGATTTCGCCGGAATATTCACCATGGGGGATAACACCGCTCAGCACTTTCATCAATGTCGATTTTCCCGCGCCATTTTCACCAACCAGCGCGTGGATGTCCCCTTTTGTGACACTGAAATTCACGTTGTCCAGAGCCTTTACGCCGGGAAATGTCTTTGTGATATTCCTCATTTCCAAAATGACGTCAGACATGTTATTCCATCCTTAGAGGGTCTATAAAACAAAACAAAATGACCAATTAGCCATTCCTCAAAACTATACAATAAATTGCTTTGAGAAAAAAGGAGTGTGGGAGGATATCCTCCCACACTCCATGAGGAAATCAATTACTTCAGATCTTCGGCTTTGATGTAACCGGAGTCGACCAGTTCTTTTTCGTAGTTCTTGAGGTCGACGCTGATCGGGACGAGCAGGTAGGAAGGAACGACTTTGACTTCGTTGTCATAGGTCTTGGTGTCGTTGATTTCAACTTCCTCACCCTTGAGGGCCTGGTCAACCATCTTGGCGCACTGTTTGGCCAGTTCGCGGGTATCTTTGAAGACGGTGAAGGCCTGTTCGCCGGCGATCATAGCTTTGACGGAGGCAACTTCGGCATCCTGGCCGGTGACCACGGGCCACGGCTGGTCTTTGGTGCCATAACCAACACCCTTGAGGGAGGAGATGATACCGCGGGAGAGGCCGTCGTACGGTGAAAGAACGGCGTCAACGCGTTTGTTGGTGTAGCTTTTGCTCAGCAGGTTGTCCATGCGGGCCTGAGCAACAGCGCCGTCCCAACGAAGGGTGGAGACTTTGTCCATGCCCATCTGGCCGGAGACTACAACAAGTTTTTTGCTGTCGATGAAGGGCTGCAGAACAGACATGGCGCCATCATAGAAGTAGAAAGCGTTGGTGTCATCGGGTGAGCCACCGAACAGTTCGATATTGAAGGGGCCTTTGCCATCTTTCAAACCGAGGGCATCGATGATCTGGGAACCCTGGATAACGCCGACCTGGAAGTTGTCGAAGGTGATGTAGTAATCGACATCTTTGGTCTTGGTGATCAGGCGGTCGTAAGCCATAACGAGGACGCCTTTTTCCTTGGCTTTGGCAAGCACGTCAGAGAGGGTGCTGCCATCGATGGCGGCGATGATCAAGACTTTGGCGCCTTTGGTGACCATGTTTTCGATCTGGGCAACCTGGTTGGCGATATCGTCTTCAGCGAACTGCAGGTCAGCTTTGTAACCCATTTCTTCGAAGACTTTGACCATGCTCTCACCATCAGAAATCCAGCGTTCTGATGATTTTGTCGGCATGGAAATGCCAACGAGCATGCCTTTTGTGTCCACAGCCGGGGCGGCGGGGGCAACTGTGGCGGCGCTGGTGAACAGCACAGAGACCAGCATGAGAACGGTGATCAAAAGCATTGATTTATTCTTCATTACTCTTTCTCCTATCTGTTGATTGAACTGCGTTTTACGGAACTGGCCCACCGTGGCCAGGTACCTACAAGGATCTAAAGCCCTCTCGCAAGGGAGTAATATACATGGTTGAAACGGATCTCTTTTTTGAATTCCTCAATGTCTGTCTTTTCATTGATCAACAGGAATTCAACATCGGCCATATCGGAGAAATCACGCATCATCTCAGTGGTAACTACCTGGCTGAAGCCGGAGTGATGCGCGCCGCCCGCGTAGATCCAGGCTGCCGCGGCCACTTTCAAGTTGGGTTTGGGTATCCATAACGCCTGGGCAACCGGTAGTTTGGGCATGGGGTGCTCTACGGGAACCACGTCGACTTCATTGACTACCATGCGGAAACGGGTGCCAATATCGATCAGGCTGGCAGCCAGAGCCGGGCCAGTCTTCGTGTCAAACAGCAGGCGGGCGGGATCAGCTTTGCCGCCAATTCCCAACGCGTGGACCTGCAGAGAAGGCTTGTTGCTGGCAATCGAAGGGCACACTTCCAGCATGTGTGCGCCCAGCGCGTATGCCTGCCCGTCTTTGGGCATGTGATAGGTGTAGTCTTCCATGAATGACGTTCCACCGTCATTCAAACCCATTCCCATCACTTTCATTGTGCGAACCAGCGCAGCTGTTTTCCAGTCACCTTCCGCGCCAAAGCCGTATCCATCATTCATCAAGCGTTGACAGGCAAGGCCTGGTAATTGATTGATACCCCACAAATCTTCGAATGTAGTGGTAAATGCTTTGAAGTTGCCAGCTTCCAGAAAGGCGCGCAAGCCAATTTCCAGGCGGGCGGCTTCACGCAAAGTTGAAAAACTGCGGGTTTTTAGCAGGTCCTGTGAAACCTGATACTCATCGGTATATTGTGAGACTAGCGCGTCGACATCGTTTTCAGAAACCTGGTCAACTACCTTTACCAGATCCCCCACACCGTACCCATAAACGGAATAGCCGAGCTGGATTTGCGCGCTGACTTTGTTCCCTTCCGTGACCGCCACTTCGCGCATATTGTCACCGAAGCGGGCCACACGCATATTCTGCGAGTCAGCCCAACCGGCTGCCGCGCGTGCCCAGGCGCCGAGTTGCTGCTGCACGTCCAAATCCTGCCAGTGACCGACAACAACCTTGCGGTTCAGGCGCATGCGGGTGCCGATAAATCCGAATTCGCGGTCGCCATGGGCTGACTGATTCAGGTTCATGAAATCCATATCAATGTCAGACCAGGGGATTTCACGATTGAACTGGGTATGCAAATGGCAGAACGGTTTATTCAACGCTCTTAAACCGGCAATCCACATCTTAGCCGGCGAGAAGGTATGCATCCAGCAGATGATCCCGATGCAAGCCGGTGCGTCATTAGCGGCTTTGCAAACGGTGAAGATTTCTTCCGGTGTGGTGACTACCGGCTTAAAAACAATCCGTACCGGAATGTCACCGGCAGAATCGAGGGAATCTACAATTTTCTTTGAATCGTCCGCCACCTGCGCCAGTGTTTTCGGGCCATAAAGATGCTGACTACCTGTAATGAACCAAACTTCAAATTCTTTTAACGATTTCATCGGGAATCCTTATACGTGAGGATTGAGACGTATGGCCTGAAAGTATTGGTAAAGATTCGGTGGGTTCTGATAACAGGTCGGAAATAACGTTATCGATAACGTTATCGTTACCGGCTCATAATAGCTATTTTTTGAATGAGAGTCAATCGGTTTTATGGAAAAAATAGAAAAAAGTGATATTTGTTACTTTCTGAAAGTATTTTCATCCCAAACATACGTGATTTCCGCCTTGACCCCACAAAATCCGAACTTATTTTTTTTCCGGAAAGTTAGGAGTGGTCTTTTACGGGCTTGTATATCCTGCAGCCTGGATTTATCGCCTTTTTACCCTTTGTTATCGATAACATAAATACAAAATTCATGTCCGCATTATCCGCGCTACTTATTAAATCATGATCAATATCTGCCTGAAATTTCGGCGTAATCGGGTATCACCAGGCGAGATTCCTCTCGCAGTTGATTTTGTTTGCCATCTCTGGTATCTTTGATAGCATATTTCGCTCCACTCCCCATACATGCCAGTTGAAAAACGGGCGATATAAATTTCAGTAATAATTGCCGTGATCTGAAATTTGTCCAAGAATTTCAGGGTGGATAATAACAATCCGGTAACCTGCTGATTATGGAGAAGGAACGGACGCTTTCGATCCGAGGTCCGATGGCAATACCCGCGCGTTCAAAAATAACCATAAAGGATGTTGCCCGTGCCTGCGGTGTTTCCACACAGACCATCTCTCGGGTGTTAAATGACCGCAAGGATGTTTCCCGCGAGACCCGGGAAAAAATTCTCGCGGTAATGCAGGAAATGGACTACCAACCCAGCGCACTGGCCCGTTCCATGCGCCAAACCTCCAGAACCCTGGGTGTGATCAACGCGGAAATGCAGTCCATCGGAATATCTGCCACTTTAAATGCCATCACCCAGATTTCGGAAAAATACGGCTATAGCCTGATCCTGAAAGAGCTGCCTTCTTTTGAAACAGGGGATCTGCGCTCTTTCATCCAGTCACTTTCAGCCCATCAGGTTCAGGGAATTATTTATGCCGCGCCCGAAGTGGGAGATACCTGGAAGAAAGTGCAGGCTAATATTACGGATAACGTTCCTCCCATGGTTTTCCTTAAGGGGAATCCCGCGTCCGCTCCGATCACCATCTCAGCCGACAACTATGGCGGCGCATACGCTGTTACCCGCCACCTGGTGGAACAGGGGTACCGCCACATTGCCCATATCAGCGGTCCGCTGGAATGGTGGGAAGCCCGTGAGCGTAAGCGCGCCTGGGCAAGAGCCCTGGTGGATGCCGGAAGACCGGTCCCGGAAGAGGCCGTATCGAGTGGTGACTGGTCATGTGACAGCGGCGCAGCCGCGTTCGAGGTTCTTTTAAAAAAATACCCCGAAGTTGACGCCGTTTTTGTGGGGAACGACCAGATGGCGCTAGGGGTTTTAAAAATAGCCTGGGACCGGGGCATTCCGGTTCCCAACGGTCTGGGTGTAGCCGGTTTCGATGATATTGACGAATCCAAATATTTCATTCCGTCGCTGACCACTGTTCGGCAGAATTTTGCCCGTCTGGGTGAGATGGCCGTGCGAAAACTGGTCTCGTTGAATTCCACACGCAACAAAGATTTAGAAGTGACCAGTGATGCCATCATTCTGCCAACCGAATTGATCGTGCGCCAGTCCACCCGCCGTTCCAACTGAACGCCTCCCTCCGGGGGTGACAGACCATCGCGTGATAAAATCACCCCGGGTTATTCATGTTTAAACGCGATCCTGACCGTATTCTTCTGGCTGCAGCTGCCCTTCTCTATTTCCCGTTTGTATTCATGGGGTATGGTTCAGACGTGGATACCTACGGTGTGCTTCAAGCCGGGCGTCATTTCGCGCAAACATGGGATTACGTTCCATCCCGCGGGCCTGGTTTCTTTGTATTTGAATCCTTAACGTTCATTTTTGACCAGATAGGCGGCAGTTTTCTCACAAATCTGGCGGTGATGGGCATGGCGTTGACTGTGCTGTACGGCTTCATGCGCCTGTGCCGCGAGTACGCGATCCCGAATTACCGCTGGTTGTGCGCCGCGTTGATGATCCACCCGTTCTTCTGGGCAAACGCCGCCTGTACCATGGATTATCTGGTGGCGCTGGGATTTGTGTCAATTGGCATGATCCAGATCCGGCGGAAACATTTTTTCACCGCGGGCGCGGCTTTTGCCCTGGGCGCCGGCACCCGTTTGACGATCGCTCTGCTGGCCGGGTGTTTCCTGCTATGGCAATTTATTATTGAACCAACGTTCCGAAAAAAACTTGTACAGACGGGGTTGGTTTTCGGGTTTTTTACAATGATCTTCTACCTTCCCCCGGCACAGTTTTCCCGGTGGACCACCCGTTTCCTTGTGGCTACTGTGGGCGGTGAAGAGTACTGGTCCCCACTTATGCGCTTCGGCCGCTGGGGGTACAAAAACCTGATGTTCTGGTCAATTCCGGGCTTCCTGTTGCTCTGCGGCGGTCTGATCACGCAGACCGTAAAGACGAGGTTCAGGTTCTTGTTGAAATATCAGGGGCTACCCACGTTCGCCCTGACTACCGCGCTGCTCTATGAGCTTTTTTATATCGGCATCCCTACGGAACCATCGTATCTCATCCCGACTATTCCCCTGGTTTTGATCGCCTTCGGTGCTTCGGTTAATAACATCACCTGGCCAATCAAATTTCTGACCGCCATCCTGTTGGTCAGCGGGTTTATTACTCTCAATATCGCGCAGCCCGACCTGCTGAACCGGGCAACATCCGCCCGGTACGGACTGTGGCTCGAACCCGGTCAGCTGGTGGAATTAACGGCTGAACGGCTGAATTATCAGGCATGCAACCGCCCTGCCTGCAATGTGAGCCACGGGCCCATACCTACAAAATAGTCCCATATCTGTGACGGTATAATCCTTAAAAGATAGACTCCTGGTCAATGCGGTGGGAATGAAAGAGCGAAAATGGATTCTCAAGAGAGAAATTCGACCGCTAAAATCGAGAAGTTGATCATGGCTGCCCTGATCATGATGGGTTTGATCGCGGCCGCCTATTTCCGCTTCTACAACTTGCGACAGTCACCCGGCTGGTACAGTGATGAAGGCAATCCAATTGATCTGGCAGAAAATTGGATTCAGGGAAGGTGGCAAAATTATGGTGTTGATGGTGCTCCATTCAGTCAAAGGCCGCCTCTTTTCATGTATACAATCTCGGCGGCCATGCGGATTTTGGGTGTTGATATCGTTGTATCTCGGGGAGTAAGCGCGGCAGCCAATCTGGCATGTTTGATGTTGGCAAGTTGGTTTGTCTGGAAAGTGGTAGGAAAAAAAGAAGCAGTGCTGACCCTCTGGATAGCTGGTGTAGCTCCCTGGGTAATCATGTTTGGCCGCTTCGGTTTGACATACAACCTGATGGCGCCATTTTTTCTGTTTTCATTAATATCAGCTTATTACTATACGAAAAGACAATCCCGCGGCTGGTTGATCATTTCGGCTGTGAGTGCCTCTCTGGCATTTTCTACTGATTACCTGGGAATCATTTGCGGAATTACCGTTGGCCTATTGATCCTTGTCAAACGCCCCGAAGACCTGGCTCTTTTTATCCCGGTTTTTCTTGGATCGTTTTTTATAACACTGGTACCGGTATTATTAAACAATTCAAATTCCTTGATCACAGACACACTGTCGATAATCAACCAGCGGGGGAGTGTTCAATCAACTTCATTTTCGTTAATTAGCATCCTGATCAACTATTCAGAGCTACTACGCAGGGAAAGCTGGATATTGGTTGGTATTTGCGGCCTATTCTTGATCCCTGATTCACTATTCAGAAATTTAGTATTAACAGCAACCGGCCTCACACTCCTTCTGGTCACCCGGGCGTACACTCCAGTCGGTACAGGATTACATTACCTGATGCATTTGTTTCCGGTCTTTGCCATAGGCCTGGCCATTTTTATTCTGAATGCCTACCGTTTTGTAACTAGAGTTCTTCTGACCTCAATAAAATTTCAAGCCGGATATCTTCAAAAGGCTGGCATAATATTTTCTACACTTATCTCTGCATTTGTCACTTTCTCGCCAATTATTTGGATGTTCTTAAGCTCAATCTCAATGGTCACATATAACGCAAATTACCTTTTCACTGGCAATGACGATCTTTCATTGGTCAATGCGTTAGACGCATCGAAGGTTCAAGAATATATCGCTGCTCATTCAGGTGCAGACGATTTGATTATCGGTTCTCCAGCTTTACTTTGGGATTTCCCATCCATGAACAGGGCTGATTTTCTTACTGCCCTTGCCTATAACGGGTATCAATCGAAAAATTATCCGCCGGTCGAGAAGACACGTTTCCAGAATGCAATTTCAATAAATAATGCCCGGTTCGTCATTTTGGATCCGCTGGCCGAGGAATTTGCCCCGAAAGTACTACCAGGGATGCAATCCTGGCTCGATGAAATTCATTCCTGGCCGGTGGTGTTCGAAGTCGGTGAAATTCGGGTGTACGAACAAATGGCTGACTAGAGAGCACAGTCCGGGCATATCGGTTAAAATCGGAAGGATAAATCGAGAAACCCGAGGCTGGAAATGACACAGAATAAAACTGACAAACGCAAAACCAGAACAGAAGCGAAGAAAAAAACGGAACAGCGTATCCGGATTATTAGCGGATTCATTGTATTGCTGGTAGTTGCCGGCATTATCTGGGTGATAGTCTCTTCACAGAAACCGCAGGCATCCACACAGTCGGCGGCCAACGCGGGAAAGTATTCCGCCTACCCCACGATGACCATAGATAAAGCAAAAAAATACACCGCCACCTTCAAGCTGGCCAAAGGCGGCGAATTTATTGTTGAGTTGTATCCAGATAAAGCTCCCAAAACAGTCAACAGTTTTGTCTTTTTAGCCCGTGAAAAATATTTTGACGGCGTCACATTCCACCGCGTTCTGGAAGGCTTCATGGCCCAGGGCGGCGACCCAACCGGAACCGGCTCGGGCGGCCCGGGCTATCTGTTTGAAAATGAAGACAGCGACCTGAAATTTGATAAACCCGGCGTGCTGGCTATGGCCAATGCCGGCCGAGATACCAATGGCAGCCAGTTCTTCATCACCTTCGCAGCCACGCCTCAGTTGGATGGCGGTTACACCATCTTTGGGCAGGTGACGGATGGTATGGATGTGGTCAATAGCATAACCCGCCGCGACCCGCAGTCCAATCCGGGCTTCACCGGAGACGTAATCGAAAGCGTCACCATCACCGAGAAATAGCATGGCAAACACAACGGGAAACAACACATCTCTCGCTTCCATCAGCCTGAAGACCATGCTGGTGCATACTGTCACGTATTTCGCGCTTGGCCTGATCAGTTCAACCGTATTTGATTATGCCGCCCGCTACGCGGATCCGCTGCTGGGTAATTTCATGCGTCAGGTCAGTCACCCGATGGTAGCAGCCGGGCCAATGCTGCAGGTGATCCGCGGTCTGTTGTTCGGGTTGGTTTTCTATCTATTGCGTGACGTTTACTTCGGTACTAAAAAAGGCTGGCTCACAGCCTGGGCAGTGCTGGTCATCGTGGGCATCATTTCACCCTTTGGTCCATCCCCGAGTTCAATTGAGGGATTGATCTATAGCAATGTGCCGTTGAACTTTCATCTCATCGGCCTGCCTGAAGTAGTGATCCAATCTTTCCTGCTTGCGTATATCACCCATTACTGGGTTACTCACCCGGGAAAGAAATGGCTGGCATGGGTTATCGGTATTGTGTTTGCTCTGGTTGTGCTTATGTCCACGTTGGGAATACTGGCCGGTCTGGGTATCCTTCAGGTACCCGCCTGAATCAGCATCAATCCGGATACAGAGGGGAGAATAATGAAAATTCTTGCCGTAGAAGTGGAAAACTATCCGGTAAATTGGAGTGAGATTGAACCCGCTTTGCTTCAGAGCGAAGCAAAGCGGGTATATGAATTGGAGCAACAGGATCTCATCCGGCAAATCCATTTCC
>CAYQTY010000003.1:0-2454 GCA_964420535.1 uncultured Leptolinea sp.
TAAATTCGGCCAGTAGAAACCGTGAGGCTGCTGAGGAATCAGTCTCTTTGATCTCACTATTTACCACCCAGTTTTCAATTTCTTTTTCCATGGATTCCAACGCAGGTTTCACAAGAATGTCCATATAGTGATCGCGAAAATGGCTGTTCGAAATTGCCTCGCCCATGGTAGCCCGCATCATGGGTTCAAGCTCGTCAAGAAAGCCATGCCGGATCTGAAGTGTTTTTTTTAGCACATCCTGCCGCAGCGAAAGGTCTTCACCATCTGTCAGGATTTCATCAATCCCGGAGGATGCCAATTTCTCCAGGATGGCCAGGAGAAGATGGTCTTTGCTCTCAAAATAGGAATAGATCAATCCCTCAGAAAGGTTGGCCTTTTCCGCTATTTCACGAGTTGTTGCCCGTTGATAGCCTTTTTCGCCAAATATCGTTGAAGCGGCCGTAAGTATCTGGTTCTTGCGTTCTTCCACCCGCCGCTGACGCCGTTCCAGAGCCCGATCTGATATCCGGGAATCAGTTAATTGGTTCATATTTGAGCCTCCACTCAGTAATTGAGCGACTGCTCATTATTTTATTCCATTTACCACTTTCGTCAAGATGTAGATTGTTTAATTCTCATCATCCATATCAGCAGATGGTTCTTCTGTGGGAATTCCAGAATCGCTGTACGCCAGGAACATGGCTGCCTGCGAAGCGGTTTCATACGCCCCCTTCAGTTCATCTTCCAGAAGGAAATTTCGGATGATCTCAGGTTGACCCAGTCGGCGCAAAACAGGCAACTGAACCTTGGGAGGATTAACCTGGACCGAAAACACTTCAAGTACATCTCCCGGCTCCCAGAAAAGTTCGGCATCCGGCGTGAGAGCCGTATTCTCCTCTTCCGTTACGGCATGGACTGGCTCATCGGCGAGCCCTCCTCTGTGGAGACGCAATCCTTCTAATACTTGTTCTTTGGAACGCCCGCGCATACGGAACAGAAGGAATGGATCTTCGTCAAAACGGTCACCCAGAATGTAGTGGGCCGCGGCAACATGCTTGCAGGGGTTTGCCCAATCAGGGCAGGAACATTGTGTCACCAGGTCACCCGGCCGCTCGGGGAAAAGGCTCAAACCGGCACTCTGGAACGCGTCTTCGATATTTTCGGGCATTTCTCCGGCCAGCAGTTTCGCGGCATATACCGCCTGTTCAGCCAGAACATCCAGCGCTTTTTCCCATTCTTCTGCCTTCAATGGCATTACCTGAATGGTCACCCGATAGGGTTTTACCCGCGATCCCTGAACTGTGGCCGCCACACCATTCTTGATCTCTCCCATGGATAGCACCTGACCCTGGCTCGCGTAATCCTGCCCCCGGGAAAGGCGGCGCCCATCCATCAATTTTTCCATAGCATGAATCCAGCGCCGGGCCCACCAGTTGCGGCCAAACTGCCCATTCTCAGCCAGGGCTTTGATCCCGCCAACGGCTTTTAGAGGAATGGAAGGAACATGATTGTTTTGATCTTCCGGCTTCTGATTGCCATTCTGACGCCGGTCAACCGGTTTACGGTGGGCATTTGAATAAGGTGTATGCTCCCGGGTATTGGGAGTCCGCTTTTGTCCTTTGTCCGGCATTCGCTTGCGGTTTTGCCCGGTCTGCCCTGCTCCATCCTGCCGGTTATTCTGTTTGTTGCGGGGAGGTTGTGATGGTTTGTTGGGGTCGCGTGTTGCTTTTTGAGAATTTGATTGTGATGGGTTCTGATTCTTATCACGGCGGACGTACGGTCTGCGCGGCCTGCGGGGGGCGTTAGGGTCAGAAGGATTGGAAGGGTTGGATGGAATCTCAGTCATCATCACACTCTTAGTGTCACCATATCACGCAATTCTTCGGTGCTCATTTCCGTCAACCATTGATCGCCGCTGGAGATAATGGCATCAGCCAAACCTTTTTTGGATTCGATCATGTCATCAATGCGTTCTTCCAGCGTTCCTACAGTTATCAGTTTATGCACCTGAACGTTGCGGTTCTGGCCGATTCGGTATGCCCGGTCTGTTGCCTGATCTTCCACCGCCGGATTCCACCAGCGGTCAAAATGGATGACCTGGTTCGCCCGGGTCAGATTTAACCCGATACCACCGGCTTTCAGGGAGAGAATGAAAATGGACGGGCCATGTGGATCTTCCTGGAAACGTTTGACCATCTGGTCGCGCACTTCGGGCGGGGTTTGGCCGTACAGGAATTGCACACCCACCCCCAGTTGTCTGGGAAGCCATGAAGCCAGCAGTTTTCCCATTTCAGCGTACTGTGTGAACAATAAAACCCGGTCGCCTTCACTAATGATCTCTTCGAGCAGCTCAGTCAAACGCTGGATCTTGCCGCTTCGGCGGAGGAATGTATCGTCAGCCGGAATGGATTCCGCGTCTTTCTTTTCCCATTGAACCGGATGATTGCAAATCTGCTTTAGCTGGGTTAACAGGCT
>CAYQTY010000003.1:2464-15236 GCA_964420535.1 uncultured Leptolinea sp.
CCGCCCCATCACATCGTCAACGACTGACTTATACAGGTCAGCCTGTTCATGACTGAGGTTGACATAGTCCTTTACCTCAATCTTCTCCGGCAAATCCTGGATCACGGCCGGGTCAGATTTCAAACGGCGCAGGATGAACGGAGAAACCAGTTTCCGCAATCGGCCGGCGGCTTCTTTGTCACCAAATTTTTCAATCGGAAGCCCGTAATACCTACGGAAACTTTCCTGTGATCCCAGATAACCCGGGTTTAGGAATTGCATGATGGACCATAATTCACTCAGCCGGTTTTCCACGGGAGTACCGGTCAGCGCCAGGCGGTAGCTGGCCTGCAGCTTGCGAATAGCCTGAGTCTGCTTGGCGTTGGAATTTTTGATGTTTTGTGCTTCATCAAGAATTACCGACCACCAGGCAATGGATTGGATTTTTTCAGCATCCTGCCTGACAACGGCATAACTGCTCAAAACAAGATCCACATGTTTGATGCGGTCAATGAGTTCGGAATTTCGTAAACGTCCGGCACCCTGGTGAACGTGGGTTGTCAATGTGGGAGCGAATTTTCTTACTTCGCGTTCCCAGTTGGTGACAACCGACGTCGGGCAGATCAGCAATACTGGTCCGGGAAGTGACCCGTTGGTCTCTTTTTCTTTTAATAATACGGATAACGCCTGGATCGTTTTACCCAGACCCATATCATCCGCCAGACACGCCCCCATCCCGTAATTACGGAAAAATGTGAGCCATGAATACCCAAGCCGTTGGTACGGGCGAAGTGTGCCTTTCAGCCCATCCGGCTGTTCCAACATGATTAACCGGCCCTGGTCTTCCAGTTGCTGAAGCCACTCACGCACCCAGCCGTCCACGATCACTTCATCCACGGGCAAGCCATCGGAGGCTTCTTCGCCTCCCAGTGAATATAGGGCTGCCTCGACCAGGTTCATGGAACCGGTTTGCTGTTGACGGCTCCAGAATTTGGACGCGGCATCAAGTTGTTCCGCTTCAAGCTGAACCCACTGCCCGCGGATTTGTACCAACGGTGACCGGAGTCCGGCCAGGCGTTCAAATTCTTCCCGTGTGATCCGCTCTCCGCCGAGAGATAATTCCCAGGTAAAACGCACCAGTTGATCCAGCCCCATCTTGCCTGATGTAGTTCGGGGCACAATATTCTTTTCCTCAGGTTCCAGTCGAAGCCGCACAGCCAGGCGGGCGCCTTTACTATCCCACCAGGGAGGCGGAGTAATTTTGAACCCTGCTTCTTCCATTAATGGAGCTGCTTCCCGCAGAAAACGGTAGGCTTCGGTGGTATCCAGATCCGCCCCTGAAGGCTTGCTTGTCTCGAGGCTGGGAAGTATGGGCTGGAATAATCGCGCGGCATAACCCAATCCGGTTAATAACTTTTCCTGCGGTTGACGGAACCGGGTGGCAAACTCAGGAATGGAAGAAATTCCCTTTTCCCAAACCTGGCTGGAAGATAATTGAATGGATTGGTCATCGCGGGCTTGAAGCCCGTAGTTCAACCGCCAGACTTTAGCATCGGGCTTTCCCGGTTCCTGCTCGGGTGAGACCAATGAGAAACAAACCCGGCTGGTATTGTCGCCGGCGGCGGATAGGCTTCGCTTCCATGCTCTTAAACCACTCTCCAGCGCTTGAAGCTGGGCAGAACTGGCTTTAACACCCGCGTCTTCCTGGAATAAAGACAGGATCCAGGTAAGCGCCGGATCATCTTCACCGGGCATCACTTTTGGCGCCTTTGAGCGCGTCCACGCGCGCATAAGCCCGTCGCACATACATTCCATGAAAGTGTCGACTGCCTTACGTGGGGAAGGGTAATTATGCCGGATTACAGCTTCAGCATCCAACGGTTCAGCCCGGCAGATGGACGGCATGCCCTCAGCCAAAACACGCAAGCGCCGTTCATCATTTTCCCCATCAAGTATGGGCCGCCAGCGAGCTATGAAACTCTGCCCCATCAAATCGGCCGGTTCAAGGGATGGAAGCAATTTTTGTAATGACAGCGTTTCGAGCACAAGATTGGAAACTGTCCGCCAATATTTCAGGTCAGATCCCAACCGGAAATTTCCTGTTGGGGTATCTTCCGGAAGATTTATCAATACGCCAAATGCTTTTGCCGCCGGTAGCCACAAGCCTGATATCAACCAGTGCTCAATGGTTGTTTCACCGGTTCCCATAATAAAATCTTCTTCAACCAGCAATCGCGATGACGGCAAAGGAATAGAACCGCTTGTCGGTAGAGCCAGGCAGGCAGATTGCGGCTCGGAATCCCAGAGAGGTGTTCCAGCAGCGATCTCTTCACGCAACCGCCTTGAAGGCATGGCATATGGATGCGCAGAAGGGATTCCCTTTCGAATAACCGGAGGATGCCCCGCGGCATCTGCCAGCATACGGGAATTTTCAGCCCAGAAGATCATCCCCCCGGGATCAGTACTCCGGCGGGGCGACTGCCAATGGCCGTGCAATATCAGCATGGACACTCACGCAAATATAACAAATTGTCTAACCAATGTTCCTGAATAAACTCTATAAATGTGATTTGTAACTCATCCCGGATTATTTCGTCCAGGTTGATAGCAAAAAATTATCTATTGATCCTGTTATGTTATTTTTAACCTGCCCAGAACACTCTTATTATACAATAATCCCATCAAGTGAACAGATTTTTAACTATTTTTAATATACGAATCCAAACCTCCATTTTTCTATCAAGATTTACTAGAAAAGCAGGATTCTGGATAAAAAAAAAGTAAAAAAAGCTTCATGATTGGTATTTTTCCGATATTATTAATTGGGTGGAAATTCCTTTATTCGTTTGGTATCCCGCATTGCCCGTCTATGGAGGGATTACAGAGAGGGAGATTGAATCCGGTAGTATATTGCCGTAAACAAAAAATCCAGATCGCGGGAACTCGAGGATTGGTATAGAATTTGCAATCTGACTTCCTGGTTGATGATTGATGGTGTTTTATCTCAGTAAATCACACACTATTAAGAGTTACCCAATCCCTCCCAAAAATTTCCCGTTGTGTGCTTACTCTCATCACGCTGGATCTGGAATTCTTCCATCCAGAGGTATTTCATTGTAGACTGAGGAGTTCATTATCAAGAAGTCATTGACCAACCGGGTAGAACAACAGGCATTTTCAGGTGGCACTGAAAAAATGCAGGTTATTGATCCGGTATTTTTCCAGATACTGGTTGATCAGTCGTTGGACGGGATTATCGTTGTTGATGATCTCCAGCAAATCATATTTGCTAATCCGGCAGCCATTGCTCTGTATAAACAGACCGCCGCCGAGATTATTGGATTAAATTGCGGATTCGTTCCTGATCCGGGCAGATGTATCATCTTTAACCCACAACCGGCCCTTAATAATTCTTCCATGGTTGAAGCCAGAACCACAGAAATATTATGGGATGGCCGAAAAGTAACCATGTCAACGCTGCGGCCGGTTATTAACCAGAAAAACAGCGGTGATAATGACCTTGAATTCTATTGCCGCCTGAAACCGGATGGCACGATCATCGAAGTTGACGCATCCTTCCTATCCTATTTATCCAGAGCAGGTTTTAGCGTCACCAATCGCAAAATATACGAGCTCTTTTCCGCTCAAGACTGGATACGGTTTGAGACCCAGATGCAGGAGCTTCCCCATAACAAATTACGGGGTGTAGTTCAGACTATATTGATAGGGCCGGATGATAAGGCGTTGCATATTCAATGGATCCTAAAAGCCCATCTTTCAGCAGATAGAACTGTGGATGAGGTGGAAGCCATCGGGCATGAACAATCACGCCTGAATCAGTTGATTGAAAATCTTGATCTTTCCACATCCATCATACAGAATGCCACGGAGGGTATCTTACTCACCGATAAAAAAGGCCGGATCGCATCCGTTAACAAAGCTTTCTCCAACATCACCGGATATCATCTTGCCGAAGTTATCGGAAAGCCTATCGATTTCTTCCGCTCAAACCACCATACAGATGAATTCTTTGACGCGGTTACCCGCCAGGTGAAGGATTACGGTATCTGGCAGGGTGAAATGAATAACGTCAGAAAAACCGGCGAGGTGTTTCCGTCCTGGGTTTCCATTCAACCATCCAAAGACAGCTCCGGCCAGGTAACAAATTACATTTTCTACCTGCGCGATATTTCTGAAATCAAATTCATTGAAACCAATCTGAGGCAGATCGCGCTTCAAGATCCGCTCACCAGCCTTCCCAACCGTAGTCATTTCCTCAGCCGGTTGTCCCACGCGCTGGAGCTGGCCCGCCGTAACAGTCAACAGGTTGTTGTTATTTACCTAGATCTTGACCGTTTCAAAGTGATCAATGATACCTATGGACATGAGAAAGGCGATGTCCTTCTGAAACAAGTTAGCGAACGGTTAACGTCCATCGCCCGCCGCAATGATACGATTGCCCGCATGGGCGGTGATGAATTTACCGTCTTATTGGAAGGCACATCCGTCGATTCAATTATTGGCGCATCCACCTTCGCGCAGAAAATCCTGGGGTTATTCAACTATCCTTTCCGGATTGATAACCACGAGTTCTATGTCACCTGTTCAATCGGCATCAGCCTCTACCCGAATGACGGTGATGACGTAACAACATTGATGAAGAATTCCGACATGGCCATGTACCGTGCGAAGGAATTGGGAAAGAATAATTTCCAATTCTTCTCTCAGGAAATGAATGAACGCGCGCAAAAACAGCTTGATATGGAAGCCTATCTGCGTCATGCCGTTGAACGCAATGAATTGAGGCTGGAGTATCAGCCAATCGTCGATGCTTCCACCGGTAAGATAAATTCTGTGGAAGCCCTGCTTCGATGGGAAAATGCCGACCTGGGTCGGGTATTTCCGGATATCTTCATTCCGCTGGCAGAGTCAACCGGGCTGATCATCCCGATAGGCGATTGGGTGGTATTCACGGCCTGCGAACAGATCAAGGCATTGCATAACGCGGGTTGGAACGGGCTGAATGTTTCCGTCAACATATCAGGCCGCCAGCTTGAACGCAATACCCTGGTCGACACCGTAAAAACAGCACTTGATAAAACCGGGCTTCCGCCTTCCTGCCTGACTCTAGAAATCACAGAGTCATTGTTGATGAAAAACATCAAAGCCACCCGGGCCATTCTGCAGGAATTGCGCCTGCTTGGCGTAGGAATTTCCATTGATGATTTCGGTACCGGCTATTCTTCCCTGAACTCTCTCATGGTTCTTCCGATTGACACACTAAAGATTGACAAATCCTTTATCCTTGAAGTGACGTCAAATCCGCAGAATCTTTCGCTTGTTCAGGGCATTATCCTGATCGGGCATAATCTCAATCTACAGGTCGTTGCTGAAGGTGTGGAAACCATCGAACAGGCAGATCTGTTGAATATAAATAGCTGCGACAAATTACAGGGGTATTACTTCAGCCGGCCGGTTACCATACCCCGGCTGATCGATCAACTGGAGAAAGAAAGACAATAGCCGTATTAGATCTGAATACGGCGGCTGATCTCTGAAGCCCATGCGATCGATGCCAGGTAGGAATCGCGAAGAAGAACAGATGAAACCCCGGCCGATTCTACGGCATTCCAATCGCCGTTTTCATAATCGATTACACATCCCAGTAACTCACCCATCGGGCCGGTATGCTGTAATAACGCGTGATTGATATCTTCTGTCAATGGCAGACTTTGCAAAACTTCAAGCATGGGCAAATCCATGATGGCATCCAGAATGGATAATAACCCGACAGTGAAGAAACGGTCTTCCTGCTTGTAACCTGTAGATTGAGCCAGCAACTCGCACATCTTTCCCCGGATCATGGCGGTTGTCATCAATGTATTTGACCGGTCGTTGACCTCAGACATGGCCAGAATAGTCAACCAGGCTCTGATTTGCTTTAATCCTAGAATCACCAATGCGTGGCGGATGGATTCAACTTTGGTATCAAGCGCGTAGTATGCCGAGTTGACCATTCGTAATAATCGGTAACTGAGCGATACATCCTGGCGGATCAATTCCTCGAGCTCTCGCATGTCCACATCGGGATCATACAGGCATGTCAGCAATTTGAGCAGAGAAAAACGGCGCGCGGGTAAGCGCCGCCCATGAATGAGTTTGGGTTGGGAGAGAAAATTTCCCTGGTAGAAATCAAATCCCATTTCGCGGCAGGCATCATACTCTTCCTGAGTTTGAACATGGTCAGCCAAAATCTTTGATGAAAACCGCCTGAACTCAAGTACCCGATCACGCAGGGAAGACAACGGAAATTTATGGATATTTAGTTTCAGAATATTAATATTCCGTGTATTTGATTCAGACAATATCAGATCAGGATGGTCTTCGAGCGCGAGCCAGTAGCCCTGATTGTGAAGGTTTTCAAGGGAAGAAAGCAAATCGTTATCCACGTCCACCCAGGGCGGAACGCACATCACTACCTGCTCCTTGGGGAATGGAAGGAGCACCTTCCCGGTCAAATACACTCTGTCAACCTGAAGGAAAGCGAGTTTATCTTCAATGATCTTATCAATACCGAGTTCGATAAATGAATTAAAAATCACCTGAGAAGAGGCTTTTTCACCATCTTCATGCAGCGCAGTGGTGTTCTCTTTCGCCCGATATAGTAATTCATACCCAAACACATCCATGGATGGCGTGTACACCGGTTGACGTCCCACATAGAAATCGATCATTTTTTGCTCCATAGGTCAATTACCGGCTATCAGTGCCATATTGCCAAGAACCTTCCATGAGTTGGAAAACACTTCTGTTGGGACATCAAAAAATTTTTCATTATTTAAATAACGGATATTCTCTTCATTGTAGCCAGTTACAACAACGGCGTGCTCGTATGCCGCCACAATGACTTTTTGCCCATCTTTTGCTGTATATTCCGCCGGGATTCCGCCAACCATGTTGCCGATAACCCAGACTACAACAGGCCGGTCAGCAGCAATCTGCTGTTTAAGTTTTTCCAGCGGAAAGTCCTTCACAGCGGTGGCATTCACCCCGTAATCTTGCAACAACTGTGCCACAGGTTTCGCGTGTACCCCATACGCATACGGAGGTGTTTGCCCCCACTTACTATTTACACTGCCGACAAACCCCTCTTCCGGATTATCTGATAAGGGTAATCTGTGCTGAAATTCAAATTCGTTGATGGATACACCAAAGTAATTCGCCCAGGCGATTGTCGCGGCGGCTTCGCAACCCAATTTAAAATACTGTTTATGCCCCCATAACCCGTAAATGTAATGAACGTTTGGCAAACCGTTCTCACCCACAGGAACTGGCGTAGCGCCTTCGGGAGAAATGGGTGTGGCAGGAATGATCATTTTGGATGACAAAACCGGAAATTCTGATGTCGGGGTGATTTCCCTGATAGGCGACGGCGTTGATGTCAACGTCGGTTCCGGTGTTGGAGACTGCATCAGCGTCGGAGCGGTTTGTGACGGTGTTGCTGTAAATGGAATACTCGCCGCGATCGCAGGTGTGGATGAGCATCCACTACTCAACATCACAGCGAGTATAAGCAGTACAACTGGAAGAAAATTCAGAGATCGAAACACGGCACCAATGATTGAATCACCATTTAAGATGGGTTAATTCTATCATTTGGATAGGGTTTGGATCGGTTTTTTATCCATTCTTAATGGTATTTAATACGGCTGAGAGCAACCCTCCCTGACGGTAGTATTGAACTTCCAGAGGTGTATCCAACCGGCAGGTGGCTGTAAAGGAAAATTTTTCTCCGGTATTTCGGCGTACATCAACTGTCATCAGGCAACCCGGTTTTAATGTAGCCCCGTTAAAGCGTACATCTATGGTCTCGGTCCCATCCAGCCCCAGGTTGGCAGCATTGTCGCCCACCTGGAATTGCAGTGGAAGGATACCCATTCCAGCCAGGTTGGACCGGTGGATGCGTTCAAACGATTCGGCGATCACCGCTTTCACGCCCAGCAGCATGGGTCCTTTTGCTGCCCAGTCACGGCTCGAACCGGTTCCATACTCTTTACCTGCCAGCACAACCAGCGGAATGTTCTGCTTCGCATACCGTATGGAGGCATCATAAATTGAGGTAAATTCTCCATCCGGTTGAATGGTGGTGTATCCGCCTTCTTTTCCTCCAGCCATTTGATTCCGCAGGCGTACATTGGCAAACGTGCCGCGAACCATCACCCGGTCATTACCACGCCGTGATCCGTAGGAATTGAAGTCAACCGGGGAAATCCCTTTGTTTTTCAAGAATTGGCCGGCAGGTGAGTCGACTGCGATGTTTCCGGCAGGAGAAATATGATCGGTAGTGACTGAATCGCCGAACACAGCCAGCATCCGGGCATTTTTCAACGCGGTCGGAAACTCTTCCGAATTTCCGGGAAGGCTGAAGTAAGGCGGTTCCTGAATATAGCTGGATGCTTCATCCCATTCATAGCTGGAACCGGAGCGGGTGTCCATGGAATTCCAGGACTCATCGCCGGTGAAAATATCGGCGTAGGCCGAATTGAACAGATCTGCAGTGACGGAGGACGCGGCTGCCTTGTCAATCTCGTCTCGGGCCGGCCAGATATCTTTCAGGTAAACCGGCTTCCCGTCCTTCCCGTTACCAACAGGCTCAGAGTCGAAGTCAATATCCACCCGTCCGGCTAACGCGTAAGCGACCACCATCGGGGGTGACGCCAGAAAGTTCGCCAGAGTATGCGGTGAAACCCGCCCTTCGAAATTCCGGTTGCCGGAGAGAACGGCAGCCGCCACCAGTTCACCCTGCTTGATGGCATCTACAACTTCCGCGGCAAGCGGGCCGGAATTGCCGATGCACGTGGCGCAGCCAAAACCGGCAACGTGAAAACCGAGTTTATCCAGATACGGCTGTAAGCCGGATGATTGCAGGTAGTCAGCCACTACCCGTGAACCGGGTGCAAGGCTTGTTTTGACAAATCCGGGAACATTCAGACCGGTTTCGACAGCTTTCTTTGCCAGCAAACCAGCCGCCAGCATAACTGTCGGGTTGGATGTATTTGTGCAAGACGTGATGGATGCCAGAACCACAGCGCCATGGCGCAACACCGCGTCAGATCCATTCGCCAGTTTTACCTTGACCGCGTTCGCCAGTTTTTCTTCCGGCATCTGATACCCGCGGTCTGCTTTAGGTTTAACCAGTGCAGCTAAAAATTCCGGTTTGACTTTACTCAATCCGATGCGGTCTTGAGGACGTTTGGGACCGGCCACAGATGGCTCAACAGAACCAAGGTCAAACTCAAGGATGGAAGAGTATTCGGGATCGGGGCTTCCCACGGAACGGAATAATCCCTGCTCCTCAAAATACGCCCAGATCAAGTTGATCTGTTCCTCTGAGCGGCCGGTAAGACGAAGGTAATCCAGCGTCAGGTTATCAACGGGGAAATAGGATACAGTCGCGCCGTTCTCCGGTGTCATATTGGCGATCATCGCCCGGTCAGCCAGGCTCAAACCATCCATTCCGGGACCGAAGTATTCTATAAATTGATTCACAACACCAGTTTTACGGAGCAGTTGTGTCAAATGGAGGACAAGGTCTGTTGGCATCACGCCGTCACGCAATTTACCTGTCAACCGAACCCCAACCACATCAGGGGTCACCAGTTCCACGGGCTGATCCAGCATAGCCGCGATGGCTTCAATACCACCTACGCCCCACCCCAGTACACCGAGGCCGTTGATCATCGGAGTGTGCGAATCGGTGCCAAAAACAGAATCGGGGTAAACAACGGGAAGCTCGTCATTTGTGACCTGCACAACAGGTGACAGGCGCTCCAGGTTGACCTGATGGATGATTCCGCGCGAAGGCGGAACAATCCGTAGGTTGGTAAAAGCCTGCTGTGCCCAGCGCAGGAAGTGGTAACGTTCGCGATTGCGTTCAAATTCCACTTTTACATTTTTTGTCAAAGCGTCTGCGGAGGCGGTGAAATCCATCTGGATGGAATGGTCAATAACCAGATCCACCGGAATGGCCGGATTAATGCGTGTCGGGTCTCCGCCCTGGCGTTCCATTTCGGTACGCATCGCAGCCAGGTCTACCATCACCGGCACACCGGTGAAATCCTGCAGCACCACACGCGCCGGGTAAAACGCCAGCGGATACCGCTCGTCTGCTGAAGGAGTCCAACGCGCCAGCCGGGCCACGTCATCGCGGGTGATGGACACGCCGTCACACCGGCGGATGGCTGATTCCAGCAGAATGCGAATACAGTATGGCAGCCGGTTTACATCCTTCTTGAATTCCTGTCCAGCCTGCTTGATGGAAAAATATCCGTACATCCGGTTATTTGCGGTAAACGTGTTCACACTAAAGGGAGAATCGGTCATTCTTTTTCCTTCTTATCAGATTACATTGCTTTGATCATAGACTCGCCGAAGCCGTCCGTGGAAACCAGGGTGGCATCGGGGATCAGGCGGTGAATATCAAAGGTGACAGTCCGGGCAGCCAGCGCGCCTTCCAACCCGCGGATGACCAGGTCAGCCGCTTCGGTCCAGCCAAGGTAACGCAGCATCATCTCACCGGAGAGGATCAGGGAAGATGGATTGGCCTTGTTGGTATTGGCGAATAACGGGGCGGTGCCATGGGTGGCTTCAAATACTGCCGCCCCGGTGACGTCGTTGATGTTTGCGCCGGGCGCGATACCGATGCCGCCCACCTGCGCGGCCAGCGCGTCTGAAAGGTAGTCACCGTTCAGGTTCGGTGAAGCGATTACATCGAACTCCTGTGGACGGGTTAACACGGCTTCAAACACAGCATCGGCGATCATGTCTTTGATATAAACCTTACCGCCTGCGAGGGCTGTTTCGCGTGCCTTATTCGCCGCGTCGTTACCTTGCTCTGCCTTTATGCGTTCCCACTGAAGCTGGGTGAATACTCTATCACCAAATTCTTCTTCGGCAGCAGCATATCCCCACTTGCGGAAGCCTCCTTCGGTGAATTTCATGATATTTCCTTTGTGCATCAGGGTGACAGATTTGCGCCCGTTGGTCAACGCGTAGCGGATGGCAGATATCACCAACCGGCGGCTGCCATCCGATGAGATCGGCTTAATGCCAAACGCGGACGTTTCAGGGAAGCGCACTTTTGCATACTGCGCAGGGAAATGTTCCAGTAAAAGTGCGGAAAACCGGGTGTTTTCCTCCGTGCCCAGTTCAAACTCGATGCCGGCATATACATCTTCCGTGTTCTCACGGAAGATGACCATGTTGACCTGTTCCGGGTGCACAACCGGTGCCGGTAATCCATTGAACCAACGAACCGGCCGCTGGCAGACATACAGATCCAGCTCTTTACGCAGGGCTACATTTAATGAACGGGCGCCGCCCCCCACCGGGGTTCCCATGGGGCCTTTCATTCCCACCAGGTAATGGCGGAAGGCTTGCAAGGTTTCTTCCGGCAGCCCGGTCCCCATAATTTTCATACCTTTTTCTCCGGCCAGAACTTCTTTCCAAACGATCCGCCGTTTTCTTTTATAGGCTTTTAATACCGCGGCATTCAGCACATCTTTTGCCGCTCGCCAGATATCCGCACCGATTCCATCGCCTTCAATGTACGGGATTGTTGGAAAATCCGGAACAACCAACCGGCCATTCGCACATGTAATGCATTGTTCACCTATTAACGTCTCGATATTGTCCATAGTAAAGCCCTTCCTGGTACCGGGTTTAAGATCACCCAAAGATTACCCTTGACGGTCATCAAAATAAACATCTATAATATTATCAGATTACGGGACGCCGTCCCGTTTAACGAGACAAAACAATGGAAAATGAGATATCTCCCATCCTCAATAGAGCCGTAGCCGTTCTGGATTGCTTCAATCAAGACCGTCCAGAAATTGGTGTGCGCGAGGCAGCCCGTCTTGTCGGGCTTTCAAGCAGCGCCGCAGGCCGCTTGATGGCATCGCTGCGCAACCTGGGGATACTCAGTCAAAATCCTGAAAGTAAAGCATACAGCCTGGGCCCGCGCGTATTAACCTGGTCCGGTGTTTATACCGCCACGTTGGATCTTCGCAAACGTGCGTTACCCTTCCTGGAAGAATTATACGTCTCCACAAATGAGACGATCAGCCTGTACATTCTACAAGGCAACGACCGTATCTGTGTTGAACGGTTGGAGAGCGCGCAAACCGTACGCATCGTGGCTCGCGTTGGACGCCGCCTGCCCCTCTATGCCGGCTCTGCCGGCAAAGTATTGCTGGCATTCTTGCCGGAAGACCGGCTGCGTGAAATTCTCTCCTCTTTAAAATTGGAACCGTTGACACCCAATACCATCATAGACCGGGCGACGTTGTTAACTGAATTAAAGAATATCCGGCGGAGGGGTGTTTCGGTAAGCCATGGTGAATGGATCTCCGATGCCAGCGGAATTGCCGCACCGATTTTCGATCAATTCAATGAACCGGTTGGCGCCATAAGTATTTCAGGGCCAACGCAGCGTTTCTCCCCGCGGGTGATAGAACTGTTCACCCCGCCACTCATTCATGCCGCCGTCGAGATCTCTCGAGATATGGGATACCGCGGACCCTTCCCCCCAAAGTTCATGGAGTAAAACATGATCCTGCATGACCGCATTGCCGATATTTTGCCCTCGTGGCGCGATCGCGTAAACCGTCTGGTGAAAGAAAACGGTGACTTCAAAGTTTGCGATGTCACAGTCAGTCAGATCTATCAGGGTATCCGGGGAGTTCAGATCCAGGTGACAGATATCTCGTACGTTGACCCGTATGAGGGTATT
>CAYQTY010000003.1:15246-20876 GCA_964420535.1 uncultured Leptolinea sp.
GTGCCTGAATTGCTCGAAAAACTTCCCCGCCTGCCCGGCTGTCAGTTCCCGCTGGCCGGCGGGCTGTACTTCCTCTTGATGACTGATTCTCTGCCCTCCTTCGATGAAGCGATGGAAGTGGAAGATGAATGGAAGAAATACGCGGCCATCCCCGATCATGTGGTCAAAATGGTGCATTCCATGCCGCGCAACACCCACCCAATGACCCTGTTCTCACAGGCGATCATGGCCTGCCAGGTGGATTCTGTATTCACCCGCCGTTACATGGAAGGCCTACCCAAATCAGATTACTGGATTCCCACTCTAGACGACTCTATTCGGCTTACAGCCAAATTGCCCGCTCTAGCCGCCATGATCTACAACTGGAAATACCGTAACGGGTCGGTGATCGAACCCAACCCGAATCTGGATTGGAGCGGTAATTTCGCCTGGATGATCGAAAACACAAACAGCCATGAATATGAAGAGCTATGCCGGTTGTTCTTCCTGCTGCATTCCGACCATGAAGGCGGTAACGTTTCAGCCCACACGGCTCATCTGGTGAATTCGGCCCTGTCTGATATTTATCTGACGTCAGCCGCCGCCATGAACGGTCTGGCCGGGCCGCTGCACGGTCTGGCCAACCAGGAATGCCTGCGCTGGCTGCTAAAAGTCTACAACAACTTCGAAGCTTTCCCGTCTGAAGAAGAAGTGGTTGATTTCGCCCGCGCGGAATTGAGTTCCGGTCGGGTGATCCCCGGTTACGGCCACGCCGTGCTGCGCACCACAGATCCCCGGTTTACCGCCCAGTATGATTTTGCCAAGAAATATCTGCCGGATGACGAATTGTTTCGCCTTGTCAGCCGGATCTATGACGTTTTGCCCGGTGTATTGAAAGAAAACGCGAAGATCAAGAATCCTTACCCGAATGTGGATGCTATCAATGGCACTTTGCAGTACCATTATGGTGTTCGAGAATTTGATTTCTATACCGTACTGTTTGGTGTCTCCCGCGTTCTGGGTATTTCATCACATGCCGTGTGGGCCCGCGCCCTCAACAAGCCGATCGAACGTCCCAAATCGTTGACAACCGCCATGCTGGAGGAGAGGGTTTCAGGAAAGCCCGACACCATAGAAGTGGAAATGTAAGGGAACATGGAATACCATCGCATTATCATCAAAGTCGGCAGTTCAACCTTAACCGCCGGAACACCCAAACTTTCGATTCCGCGTATTTTCGATATCACCCGCCAGATCATCGAGTTGAAAGATAAAGGCGCGCAGGTGGCTCTGGTCACCTCAGGCGCCATCGCGGCGGGGCGTGAAGCCATGAGTATGGCAGAATCCCCGCGCTTCACCCCCGGCAAGCAGATGCTGGCAGCCATCGGGCAGCCTCGTTTGATCTCGTTTTATGATCAATTCTTCCGCATGTTCGGGCATCTCAGCGCTCAGGTATTGTTGACCCGCGAAGACCTGACCGACCGCAACCGCTATTTGAACGCACGCGGTACATTTGAAGGGCTTTTGGAAGGCGGTGTTATTCCGATCATCAATGAAAATGATACCGTCGCCACGGAAGAGATCCGTTTCGGTGACAATGACAACCTGAGCGCGCTGGTCGCGAGCCTTGTGGAAGCAGACCTGCTCCTTCTGTTGACGGACCAGGCCGGGTTGTATACCGGTGATCCACGCAAAGATGAGACCGCGCAATTAATTCGCAAAATAGATCAACCAGAGATTCCGCAGGATTATTGGGCGGCTGCCGGCGGATCAAATTCCGGTTTGGGAACCGGCGGCATGGTGACCAAGCTGCGCGCGGCGGACCTGGCCCGCCGTGCTGGCGTCAAGGTGATGATCACATCGGGCTCTGAACCGGACGTAATCATTAAAGCCGCCGCCGGCCAGGAAATGGGAACTCTTTTCCCGCCGTTGGTTTCAAAACTCGAAAGCCGCAAACGCTTCCTGCTTGCGGGAAAACGGGCCGGCGGTATGCTGATCATCGATGAAGGCGCAGTCACCGCGCTGCGTAAAGGCGGCAGTCTACTTCCGGTGGGTATCCGGGAAGTCAATGGCTCATTTTCACGCGGCGCGACCGTGCGTGTTCTGGATCAAAATGGTGCGGATGTCGCCGTCGGGATGACCAACTATGATTCTACCGACCTGGGGCATATTCTTGGCCGGCGTTCTGACGAAATAGAAGATATCCTCGGATTCACCGAAGGGGATGAAGCCGTTCACCATAACAACATGCTGCTCTTGAAACCCGCAATACGGAAACAGAAAGGCGACTGACATGAATCCAACATCACCCCTTGCGCTGGCAAAAGCGGCTAGATCTGCCTTCAGGATCCTCGCCACTTCCGACACAGCCTCCCGTGAAAAAGCGTTGATGGCGATTGCCTCTGAAATCGAAAAGAATGCTTCAGCCATACTGGTAGCCAATCAACTGGATGTGTCTGAAGGCATGAAGAACGGACTTTCTCCGGCTTTTATTGACCGTCTTCTACTGACGGAAGAACGGCTGGGATGGATCACCACCGATCTGCGCCGGGTTGCCAGCCTGCCTGACCCGGTGGGCGAAGCATTTGACAGCCAGGTGATGCAGAATGGATTGAAAATCCGAAAACAGCGCGTTCCTCTTGGTGTTCTGACGGTAATTTATGAAGCCCGCCCCAATGTGACCATCGACGCGGCCGGGTTGGCATTGAAATCCGGCAACGCCGTCATCCTGCGCGGAAGCAGCGAAACGTTAAACTCGAACCGGGCACTCGTAGACGCGATCCACAACGGTCTGGCTTCCGCGGGATTGCCCGAAGGCGCCGTTCAATTTGTTGACAGTCCCAGCCGCGAACTGGTATTTGAATTATTGAAATTGCATGATTATATAGATATGGTCATCCCGAGGGGCGGTTCGGCACTGCATAAGTATTGCCGTGAAAATAGCATGATCCCGGTGATCACCGGCGGCATCGGCATTTGTCATCTCTTTGTGGATGCCAGCGCGAGTCTTGATAAGGCATTACCGGTCATTCGAAATGCCAAGATCCAGCGCCCCAGCGTGTGCAACTCTCTGGATACCGTATTGGTACACACATCTGTCGCCCGCGAATTCATCCCACGGCTGGTTGAAGCTCTGGAAAAAGACGGCGTCACTTTCAAGGTGGACCCGAAAGCGGCTGCCTGTCTTCCGTCACCATTACCAGCGAGTGTTGAACCAGCCGGTGACAATGATTTTGACACCGAATGGTTGTCGCTTGTTCTGGGCATCAAAGTGGTTGAAACCATGGACGAAGCCATGGACCACATCGCGGTCCATTCCACCGCCCATTCCGATGGGATTCTCACAGAAGATGAAGCCAACGCAAAATCATTCGTCGCCCTTGTGGATTCAGCCGCGGTGTACGTCAACGCCAGTACACGGTTTACCGATGGGTCGCAATTCGGTCTGGGCGCGGAGGTAGCCATCTCAACCCAACGGTTGCACGCGCGCGGACCGATGGCGCTTCGTGAATTGACGACCTACAAATGGGTCATCGAGGGTGACTACCACGCCCGGCCGTAGATCGCGCTTCCCCCTCGCCTTCCTTTCGGCCGGCCTGATCACCGCTGCCAGCCTGGTTGCCCCTGCTTTCATAGCAATAAATCCAAACATTTCGATCCGCCAGACCGTTCCGACCGTGACCGGGACGGCGGATTTTGATTTCTGGAAGCCAGGTTTTCAGGATCATCTGCAGATACAGTTTACCGGGCTTCCCGTTGTAGTAAGCAACGATGTTGACGTATATGATCTGGACCTGTTCGACACCGATAAAGAATTGCTAAGAACGATCCACAATTCCGGCGCGCATGCCATTTGTTATCTCAATGCGGGCGCATGGGAAGACTGGCGCCCTGACGCGGATACCTATCCACAGGATGTTATCGGCCGTGATTATTCCGGGTGGCCGGGGGAAAAGTGGCTGGATATACGTCAACTGGATAAATTAGCACCTTTATTATCCGCCCGGTTGGACATGTGCAAAGAGAAGGGTTTTGATGGAGTGGAACCTGACAATCTTGACGGATTTCAAAACGACACCGGGTTTGACATCAGCGCGTCCGATCAGGCAGGGTTTAATAACTGGCTTGCAGGGCAGGCACATTCACGCGGGTTATCCATTGGGTTGAAGAATGATCCCGATCAAATGGATGAACTGGTAAATAAATTCGACTTTGCCATAACCGAGGATTGTCTGGTGGAAGGTTGGTGTGAAAGCACAAAGCCCTTTATTCAACAGAAAAAACCTGTTTTCGCGGTGGAATACACAGACCGTATGACTTCGCTATTCCCCTATTGCGGACTGGCTCGCGAACTCGGTATCGAACCGTTGTTGAAACGCCGCGAATTAAACGCCTACCGGTCTACCTGTGATTAAAAAGTGCAAGCGACCGGGTGAGGGGGGCACCCGACCGCTTGCAATTGAATCTTACCAGACTTTGCTAATTATGCAATAGCATTCGATAACATTTGTATCAGGTAGTTTTTTTCCCAGAGAACAAATCAGGATCAGCCATCATTATGCCGGGATCAGAACCAGATAATAAAAAGGATTGCAGTACACAAATACCCGCAATCCCTTTTTGTATGTGCCGGTCATCTTAGAATAACAGAGCAAGAATTCCCAGCGGAAGCAAAATAATCAAAACAAGGATCAATAGCAGACCGCCCACGCATCCAAGGATGCCCACTACCAGTCCAACCACGCCCGCAATAATGCCAAACACCAGGCCGATCAATCCGCCAATCAAGTCAAACACAAATTTTATCAATCCCATTTTGGACTCCTTTATCGTATTTCATAACAACATACGCAAAGCGTGGTCCCTGGTTGCATAAACTGAATTTGATTAAAAAATTCTAAAAAAATTCTGATACGTACTATAATGGATTAATTTAACTGCCGGTGTGAACCAGAGGAGATTCAACACAATGGAGTTCCGTAAATATAACCCTCCACCAGAAGCTATTGAGATATTGAACGCCGCGCCGGGCGTCATCGCGGCCAGTACTATTCCCCAACTGATCGACCTTTCATGCGGCGGTCCGGGAAGCAGCTACTACGAAGTTGCCTATGATGTTAAAGGCAAAGGTTGGGTGACTGAAGCCACGGTCAGCCGGGTGCGCAACGGTGTGGCAGCCAACTACCTTGAAGCCTATATGCGGCGGCGTGATCCGGAATGTATGGTTATCGGAGACCAGAATCCTACCGATAAGCCCACGTTCATGTCACGATTTGGTACTGAATTCGATACTCTCCGGCAGGATACCTTTAACTGGTTGAAAACTCAGCAATTATTGATCTTCGGTTTCATCGCGGGGCAAAAAGGCATGGGGACTGACGCGCTGGTCATCGCGCCGGCCAATGCCGGGTTCTTTGCCCTCGGATTGGCCATGCTGCAGGGAATGATCCCCTATGAGGAGATCCCTGATAATTTCCAGCCGCACATGATCATCTATGTGGCGCCGCCGTTCCGTCACACTCATTTCAACGGTGAACAGATCGTTGTGCACAATCGGCTTGAAGGAATTCACGAACTGTATTCCTATAACCTGTATCCTGGCCCCAGCGCAAAAAAGGGCGTGTACGGCGTTTTGATCAGTCTGGGTGAAA
>CAYQTY010000003.1:20886-29707 GCA_964420535.1 uncultured Leptolinea sp.
ACCACCCACTGCTCCACCGCGCAGTTGATCACTCCGTATGATAATGTCATCACATTCATGCACGAAGGCGCGAGCGGCGGCGGTAAAAGCGAAATGCTCGAACAGGTTCACCGTGAGATGGACGGCCGTATCCTGCTTGGCGAGAATATCATCACCAAAGAAACCCGCCACCTTGAAATTCCGCGTACCTGTCAGATCCGCCCCGTCACTGACGACATGGCCTTATGCCATCCGTCCATTCAATCCAACAATAAAAAACTATCCGTGGTGGATGCCGAAAAAGCCTGGTTCATGCGGGTTAATCACATTGAACACTACGGGACAGATGTACAAACCGAACGCCTTACAGCCGAACCGCCGGAACCGTTATTATTCATCAATGTTGACGCCGTACCGAACAGCCGTGCGTTGATCTGGGAACATACCATGGACGCGCCGGGTAAACGCTGCCCGAATCCGCGTGTGATCATCCCGCGGCGGATCATTCCGGGCATTGTCAACGAACCGGTCAGTATAGATATTCGTAGTATGGGCGTTCGAACACCCCCATGTACGAAAGAAAATCCGACATACGGCATTATTGGCATTTTCCATATCCTGCCGCCATCACTGGCCTGGTTGTGGAGGTTGGTAGCTCCGCGTGGACATGATAACCCCAGCGTTGTTGATACAGAAGGCATGAGCAGCGAGGGTGTGGGGTCATACTGGCCATTTGCCACAGGCCGCCGTGTTGATCAGGCGAACCTGCTTTTCCGTCAATTCGTTGAGAATACCCGCACATCCTACGTACTAATCCCCAATCAGTATATCGGCGCCTGGAAAGTCGGCTTCATGCCGCAGTGGATAGCCCGCGAATATCTGGCCCGCCGCGGCAATGCCAAGTTCCGCCCGGAACAAATCCGCAAAGCGCGCTTACCCTTGCTCGGGTATACCATGCACCAGTTATTGATCGAAGGCCGCAGCATTGCGCGCTGGATGCTTCAGGTGGATACTCAGCCAGAAGTCGGCGAAGAAGCCTATGATTTTGGCGCCAATCTGCTCACCAATTTCTTCAAAGAATGCCTGCAAGACTTCCTGCACCCCGAATTGGATCCTCTCGGGCGTAAGATCATTGATTGCTGCCTGCAGGATGGAACCATTGAAGATTATGAATCTTTTATCAGCTAATCTCTAGTAACCCTGATACACCGAACGCAGAAAGCGGTGGATGATCTTTTCCATGACATCCGCCGCTATTTTTTTAAGAAAGAAAACCGGTTGTTCTGTATAGTACGCCTGATCAAACCAGCCCATTTCCTTCCAGTAGGCATTATCCGTGGGATTTGAATCCGTCAGGTAACGCGCGTTGATGCGCCACAAACGGAAACGGATGAGATCATACAAAGACGGCGAAGGATGCTTTTGTGACATAACCGCCGAATAGAATTTTTCTGCCGCTTTCCGAAGACTGGCTTCTTGCTCTACCTGTTTCTTTGGTTGCAGTGCTTCAGGATGCGCCACACCGACCCCGGTCACATAGGTACCCCCCCACATAGTGGTATTCAGCTTGATGTAATCCAGTGTTTCTTTGAACTGCCCGCCTCCGCTTGCCAACCCCATGGCATACTTCCCGTAAAATCGGGGACGATGCCAGAGATAGGAGAGATGGTCAATCGGCCGTTTCAATAATGCCGAAACCTGCATAGAATAGACCGGGGTTGTAAAGATCGCACCTTCGGCTTCCAACATTTTGGTTTGCAAAACTGATGTATCGTCTTTGAGGGGGCAATGAGATTCACCTTTGAAAATGCAAAGATGACATCCGCTGCAATTCTTGATGTCCATATCGCGCAACCAGAGGTGTTCCACACCCACATCCGGGTGAGTGAGTAATTACTGCTCGATAATGGAAGCACCTATATACCCTTCCCCTTTTCTCGGGCTGCCGTAGACGATCAGTAATTTCATGTTTGCCTCATTGTGGAAAAAGATGGTTTCTTATGCCACAATCAAAAGCTACATGAGTATTTTCCAATAAATGAAATTCTAATTCGACTATTCAGCTAGATCAACATTTTTTCAATAGCGGTTACGGTCTCATCGGGTGAAACATCTATCCATACAGCATTTAAAGATTCCGGGATTTCGATGTGCACAAAACCCTGTCCGCCGAATACCAGCAGTGGTTGACGGTCGCCAAAGCGTTTCATCTCAGGTTCGATCTTTAATACCGATCGGGCTGTATCTGCTGTTGTTGCAGAGAAAAGAAGCATACGGGGATTGATGGGCGCCAGTGCTTCGGGCAATTTATCGAGTGACAGATTGGATCCCAGGTAACGGATATCCCACCCCCGCCACCGCAGCATCACCACGATCATTAAAAGACCGATCTGATGTTCTTCACCGGGCGCGCCAGCCGCGATGATCACCGGTTGGTGCGAAGGCGGCATGGAAGTCGCCAGCATGGATATCAACCGCTGCATAAAGAATTGTGACGCGAAATGCTCACTGGCAACCGGAAGCTCTCCACGTTTCCATGCAAGGCCGATTTCAATCAAGGTTGGTTTGGCAATCCGGGTTAATACTTCGTCAACGGAATAGATGGAGAAAGCACGCCTCATAAGTTCGTTGGCGGCATCAGGGTTAAATTTTGTCACATAGTCAAATAACTGGCGCGACAAAGTATCAAACGACATGGAATTATCCGGCAGATTGTTCTTGTGAGAACCAACCGGATCCTGCCCGTTACGTCGCAAATCGTTAAGATGTTCCACCACCCGGCTGACGCTCATTCCAGAATCGATCTGTTGCTTCACCCAGCGCAGGGTTTGAAGATCATTTTCTGAATACATCCGGTATCCCTGATTGCCCCTGACGGGATTCAGAAAGTTGTAACGCCTCTCCCAGGCTCGCAATGTCACTGGCAGAAGTCCAACCATATTGGAGATGGCTTTGATATTATAGACAGGCTTCGAATTGTCGTTATCGGTCAGTGGTTGCATATTTTCTGAATACACTTTCTATACAATATTAACCGCAAACCGGGGGATTTGTCGAAGCATTGTATAGGTTTTCGGACGATTTGATACTTTATGGGGTAAGTTGATCATCCATTGATGGCAGGGGAAAGTTCTTATACTTGAAATTTTCTTCACAGATAAACAAAATACGGCATTGCTTCGCAATGCCGTATCGGTTGGGATTCTACGTTCCAAAAAAATCCTTGGATAGCTGAAAATTATTTCTTACCACCCGTTGACTTACCGGGCCGTTTCAAGAGGCCGTCTACAGTCTCTACGGCGGAATCCAGCGTGTATCCCAGGAAGGTGCCTTTAACCTTTTCGATCAACTCAGGCTGCTGATTGAAGGCGCTGCCACCATACCCGAGTATCGGAGCTGGTTTTAATTTGGCCAGTTTCTCCTGCAGGGAATCGATCAATTCTGCCGATTCAAGAGAAGTCGCCGCCATGATCACCATGGCTGGATGTTCGTATTTCGCGTAATCCACCAGATCATCGAGCGGGAGATCGGGGCCCAGGTATTCCACCCGATACCCCACACTACGGAGCATAACCGCAAACATCAGGCTGCCGATCTCATGTAATTCAGTCGGCGCGCACCCCACCAGCACGAATGGCGCGCTGGTACGGGCAGGATATGCCTGGAAGATCGTCATCAGATTACCGCGGATGTACACACTGGCGAAATGTTCGGTAGCCACCGGAATAACACCGGTTGCCCAGGCTTCGCCGATTTCAACAAGCGCGGGGATGAGCGTCCGTAAAATGTAAGTTTGCAGGTCGTACATTTCATACGCATCATGCAACAATTTGCTGGCCACTTCTTCATTGTGCTCGATCAGAGCCAGGTAAAGTTTATGCGCGACTTCAGCCGGCGGAACAGGCGGCATCACCGGCTTGGGCGTGGAAAAAGGAATTACCGGAGCAGCTTCCAGTTGACCGCCATTTTTCTGAAGCTGCCGTAATTCAGCCACCGCGCTGCTGATGGAAATGCCCGACTCGAGCCGGTTCTTGATCCAGCGCAGGGTGGCAATATCACGTTCAGAATATAAGCGGTACCGGTTGTCGCCGCGCTGAGGGTTCAACACCTCGTGACGGCGCTCCCATGCCCGCAACGTAACAGGCAGAATTCCAGTCTGGTCACACACAGATTTGATCGTATATTTGGGATCATCGGAGATTTCTTCAGCAAATTCTTGTGTCATGGATACCCTCGGAAATTTTTATCAAGCAACCCGGTGCGAAACGCATACAGATAATCTCGAAAGCTGTCAGGTTACACAGAACTATATCTGATTCACCTGAAAATACTCTGTATATAGTGCAAAATCTTTGTAAAACCTTTTTCAGGTTTTACAAGAAACAGTAATATCTTACCATTTTTATAATATTTAGATTATATAAAATGTATAAATTGCATGATTGAGAAGATAAATTTGACAAGAATTTTTACAATTGAGCCAGGTCTTTAACAGGCAATTTTGATGAATGATCTGATTGACAATGTTTACAATTACAACCTTTAACATCGGTTCGGGGTTCCACCAAATATCCGGTCAATAAATAGGCCATATCTAAAAATTCGAATACACGCGGGTCTTTCACCCGGTAATACACATTCCAGCCTTCACGCCGGTCAGAGATCAAATCAGCTTCACGCAACACTGCCAACTGTTGACTGACGTAGGCTTGCCGGGAACCCAGCAAACCCTCCAGGTGACAAACACAGCATTCCCCGGAACGCAATTGTTCCAGGATAGCCCGCCGTGCAGGGTGTGAAAAAGCTTTAAATAGAGTTTCCAGCGAAGTTGTTTTATGTTGGTCGATTATATTCATAATATTGAATAATATTTTACATCGATTCATCGGATTGTCCAGCGGGAAAACCTAAACTCAGATTTCCTGCCCCGGATCTTCTATCTCTTTTACAGTTACACCCAGCAGCCCAACAACCTGAAGCGTCTGATGCGGAGCGATAACTGCACCCTGCATTTCCATCACCCCCACCTGCAAACCGCCTATATCTGATGTGCGGAAATCTGCCTCTTTCAATTTCGCCGGATGAAAATTCGCGGATATCAAGTCACATTCATTGAAAATTACTTTCGAAGCATCAGCGCCGTCAAATGTGGCTTTCTTGAGAACACACTTGTGAAACCGGCAATTCTTAAATTTAGCTGAAACCAGTGCCAGACTTTCCGCCTGGCAATTGATGAACTCCACATCCTCAAAGATACCTTCCAGCATCTGCGTTCCCATCAGGCGGCAATCTTTGAACACCACCCGCCGGAAGAATCCGGTTTCCCATTGCGAACCGGAAAACTCGCACATTTCGAATACGGAGTCAACCATGCGCAATCCGGGAAGTTTGGAGCGCATTAATTGCACCTTTCGTGCTTTGACCTGTTCCAGGAAAAGACCACCGGCGTTCAGGTCGTTATAATCTAACCCGGTTAGCATAGACTGGAATATATGCGTATGCTCTGCCAGCGGTTCGGGGTCACCGGAAGGCATTGGTTTGGGAAGGCGGGGGGGATGGATCATAAGGCGATTCCTGAAATTAGTTTGACATGCATTATAAGGTTATTCGAAATTTCACCAGACGTTATATTTCACTTTTATCCTAATCGGGATTTCGTACAATTGTCCATATGATAATTCCACTAGTTCTCAGGAGACAAAATGTCCACACCCGAAGAAAATTATATGCCATCAGCCACACAGGTATCAAAATCCTGGTTTAAAAGCAAAAAAATGTGGATTGCTGTACCCCTTGCCCTGGTTTTAAGCGTGATCGGACTGGCAGTTTACCAACCCCTGGCTGCCGTCGCCGGTATGTTGACCGACTCCTGTTCAGGAGAATCAAACGCCGGGTTAATGTGGGAGATATGGTTGTGGTATTTGTGGCCGGTGGTGATCGTTATCAGTTCGCTTTTTCCTGCATATCTGATCTTGAGAAATAAGAACTGGTGGAAAGTCGTATTCGGGGTCATTGCCGGCGGTTTTGTGATTGTCACCTGGTACATATTATGGGCTCCGGTTTTGTGGATAATCGGATGTTAATAACCTTCCAGCCTTGATCTAATAATTTGAATAGGAATCAGATCGTGCTATACTACAATAGTTGCACTATTGCGCAACTATTGTAGTATATTAAAAATATTCCATTCCTGTGGAGAGTTATCTATGTTGGAAACAGTTTTCGTTATATGCCTTTTCGGGCTTTATTTTTTATTATGGCGGATTAAACAGATAAATCTCCTCCGTCAGACCGGAATTGATCCACGGGTGATGGAAAAATCACAGTCCAGCATTCAGATCTATTTCAGTGTTTTCGTAAAGATGATGACGGCTTACGGAGCCGTGATCATCCTGTTATTGAGTATTAATTTCCAATTTGGTTCTCTGTTCACCCGGGTGACTGAGATATCATCCCGGCCGTTTGATATCGCGGGGTTTATCATCGGGTTAGCCAGCCTGTCGGTTTGCCGGTATGCCCAGTTGAAGATGGGAGCTTCATGGAGAGTGGGAATTGACGAGCAGGTAAAGACCAGACTGGTTACTACCGGCTTGTATGCGTTTATCCGCAATCCAACCTACCTGGGTTTATTTCTGATGAATCTCGGCATATGGGTGATCTGGCCAACATGGGCTATATTCCTGTTGAACCTGCTTTTCGTCATATTTCTAGAAGTCCAGGTTCGCTGCGAAGAGGATTACCTGACCAGCATACATGGTGAAGACTATCTATCATACAAACAACGCACAAAACGGTATATTCCATATATCTACTAAATCGGCGAAAAAAATGACTGAAAATTCTGTCTCTTTGGAAACTGCCACTCAATTAGCCGAGCTCTTTGCCTCGTTAAGTGACCCCACCCGTCTGGTAATTTTAGCTAATTTATTGGACGGTGAAATTGGTGTGGGTGAACTGGTAGAACGGATCGGCATCTCAAAGTCGGCTGTATCACACCAATTACGCGGATTGCGAGACAGGCGAATCATACGCACCCGCCGGGAAGGCCGCCGGATCTACGTCAGCTTCGATGACACCCATGTAGAAGACCTTTTACAACAGGGGCTTGATCATATCCGGTTTGGTTGATGAGTGACACTCGCAAGAATCCAAAACTTATCAAACTTGTTTTTATAATTTCACTTGAAATACCGCATCCTCCCAGTCATTCGGCCGGGAGGAATGTAAGGTCACTCTACACGGATACCGTCAACTCCTTTTAATTTTGCCAGACGTTCCACCAGAGGCGTCAGATTATCATCACGTTTCACCCGGATCAGAACCGTTATCCGCAATCGGTTTTTCTTGAGATTACGTTCCATACGTTGAATTGTGTAACTCTTTGTAAGCTCACCTAAAACACTCTTCACCTTTGTTTCAATCTCTGGATAATAATCACTTAATATCCATAATTGATGATTGACGTTTACCGCCAGTTTACTTTTTTCGATCTTGTTAAGCACCGTCAATGTAGACAGAAGAAACACTGCCGTCCCGACTGCCACCAGAATATAACCGGCTCCCACAGCAAGACCCACCACAGCCATAGTCCAAAGCGATGTCGCTGTGGTCAATCCCTTAATACTGGTACCATATCGTAAGATAGCGCCCGCACCCAGAAAACCAATACCTGAAAGCACCTGTGCCGCCAGGCGGGTTGGATCGCCATTCTGGGCTATCGACCGGAATTGCATCGACAGATTGATGGATAACGTCATTGCCAGCGCCGCTCCAGTAACCAGAATAATGTGGGTGCGCAGACCGGCAGGTTGATTCTGGCGTTCGCGGTCTAAACCTATAACGGCACCTAACGCTCCGGCAATGATCAGGCGGAGAAATATCTCCGTTTCGGGGATCATTAATTGACCTTTCGCTCCTCATAAGGAAGAACGTAACTTGCTGCTGGATCAAATCCCACACGAACCCTGGCACCTTCCGGCAGAATTGTGTCGACGTGCGGATGTGTATCCACCGCCAGCAGATTCGTTCCAGCCTGGTCAATTTCATATTCCACAGAGGATCCAAGATATACCGTGGACCGGATTATGGCGTCGCCATCATTGTCAGCCGTCAATTGGATCATTTCCGGACGAACAAGGAGGTATGCTTTATCATCCGCCTTAACCCGGGTATTACATGGAACACGTTGTTCGGTGTTAAACGCTCTGACTGTGCAGAATTTGTCTTCAAGTTTCAAAACGTCTACTTCAACAAAATTTGCCCGCCCGATAAAATCAGCCACGAAAAGTGAGGAAGGCCGCATGAAGATGTCAACCGGTGTACCGACTTGTTCGATTTTCCCTTTGTTCATCACCACGATCCGGTCTGAAAGACTCATGGCTTCCACCTGATCATGGGTGACATAAATACCGGTGATCCCCAACCGTTGCTGCAACCGGCGAATTTCAACGCGCATCTGAATGCGCAATTTCGCGTCAAGATTGGAAAGGGGTTCATCAAATAGAAGCACCTTGGGTTTCATAACCATGGCACGTGCCAGGGCAACCCGTTGCTGCTGTCCACCGGATAACTGGCTGGGGCTACGTTTTCCGAGACCGGTAAGGTTCATCATGTGAAGAACCATTTCTACCGCCTCTTCAATTTCATTCGCCGTTAATTTTTTTAATTTCAACCCGAAAGCCACATTCTCATACACATTGAGATGCGGAAACAGGGCATAACTCTGGAATACCATCGCCATGGGTCGGTGATTTGGCGGTTCATCAGCGATGTCTTTTCCATCCAGAATGATCCTTCCGGAAGTGGGCAATTCAAAACCGGCTATTAAGCGCAGTGTTGTGGT
>CAYQTY010000004.1:0-27040 GCA_964420535.1 uncultured Leptolinea sp.
TGAAAAACTCTATGCGCAATCTTCCGGATGCGACATATGCCGCCGATGTAAATGAAAATACACGGCTATTTATTACCAGCCTGCCGGTAGAGATAGAATTTGAAACAACGGCCGGTAAGCTGCTTGTGTGCCATGGGCTCGGAAGACACCTTATGGCAAAAGTAGCCGAAGATGATTACGGGTATGCCCTGGATAATAACTTCGAACTTCAAGATTTGATCGAATCCCGGCGCTGGAAATTTGTGGTCAACGGGCATACCCACCGCCGCATGACCCGCAATTTTGACGATTTAACCGTGATCAACGCCGGATCGCTGCTATATGAAGATGCCTGCTTTCAAGTGATCGATTTATGTGCCGGCCTCATAACAATTTTCCTCTCAGGAAATCTGGATCAAAACCCGGTTAGTGTAAGAATTCCCGGATTTAATGCATAATCCGTCAACTTGAAAAGCATACGAGAACAAAAAAATCACTTAACTTTTTCGCAATATAATACAAACTGTTTAGGTATATGGTTTCCAAGGAGAAACAAATGGACAACCGCCGTGAGGAAATTGCTGATGAATTCATGAAACACTTCCACCACTACGGGTTCAAAAAAACCTCAGTGGATGAAGTGGCTGGAGAGCTGCATATCAGCAAAAAGACGATCTATGAAAATTTTGATTCGAAAGAGGATATCTTTCGGTTCATTATTCAACGGGAAGCCGATAGGTCGAGCGTTACAATGGAAGAAAAGCTGAGATCAGGAAAAACAGCATCAGAGAAAACTGCCGCTCTCATACATATGATCTTTGCTACGGCTGACTCGTATATCAGGAAAAGCCGGAACCTTGATTTCCAAAATCAAGAAGAAATAACCATGCCGACCTTCAGGGCAGCTTATGAGGGCCTTCTTGCGAAGATCATCAAAGAAGGAAACCTTACAGGGGAGCTCAAATCCTGCAAAACTGACCTGGAATTATCATTTGTCAAGGCTGTCATATTCCACGCTTTGCAGGAATATCGGTCAAACCAGGATAATAGGATCGAGCCGGCGACATTGGAGGTGGTCATGAAAATGGTATGTTGATTTTTTTAACCAAAGGAAACTATATACGCATATAGTTTATCGTATACAAAAAATTTCTTAATAGGAGTGAAAAATGAAGAATTATGAAATTTGGCTGAAGATTTCCTGTTGGGTCGGCGCATTTATTGATGCGGCCGCCGCATTAATGCTTATGTTTCCAAAGGTTAATCAATTCATTACCGGAATCAATGAGGTACCGGATTCAGCTGGATACCGGAGTGATAATGCCACTGCCACTGCACTCATGTGGGGATGGACAGCATTATTGATCTGGGCATCACGTAAACCTTATGAACGCCGGGGGGTTGTCGCCCTGACCATCGTGCCTGTTGTAGCCTGGTTAATTTGCGTCCGGGTGAGTGACATCTTTCTATATGGAGCGCAACTTGAAAAAACCCTTCCCCTTTTAGTAATGCAGTTTTCGTTAGTTGGTTTATTTTCCTTCAGCCTGTGGATCAATTCTGGAAAACAAATTAAATAATGTCAGGAAAACAGTAAGAAACAAAGAAAGAGACATTCAGTGAGTTTTCTTCCGGATGTCTTTTTTTCGGTTAAGAAGACTAAAGCAGCATTTCTTTAGCGGTTTCATGCTTGACATTATCACAAATCAATATATAATGACTATACAGTCACTGACTATGGAGTCATTGTTTTGAATAGACAACAAAAAAAAGAAAATACCCGCAGGAAGTTATTAGATACAGCAATGGATGTATTCTCGCAGAACGGGATAACGGCCACCCGAATGTCCGATATCGCGGAGGCTGCCGGGGTATCGCATGGAACAGTCTTCCTCCATTTCGAAACACAGGACGCGTTGATCTCAGCGGTCATCGATGATTTTGGGTACCGTATGGCTTCCCGAACCCATGAACTTGCGCGGGGGTCCGGTAGTGTAAAAGAGATTCTCGCCGCCCACTTGCGGGGTATCCGGGAGCACGAAAGTTTTTATACCCGTCTGGTAATGGAATCCAGCCACCTTCCAATCTCGGCGCGACATGCGCTCACAGGTATCCAATCCGCTGTTTCCTTCCACATCAGTCAGGCGGCAGAGCGTGAAATGGGCGCGGGTACTCTTAAAAGCATGCCGGTCGCCCTGCTTTTTAATACATGGGTCGGGCTGATCCACTACTATTTGTCCAACGCAGACCAATTCGCCCCTGGTGGGTCTGTGATCGAGAACTGCGGATCAATGCTGCTTGAGCACTATATGAGTTTGATCTCCACAGGGAATCTATAATCGAAATTTATTAACGAAAGAGCGAGAGAAAAAATGCAAAATACAAAAAGCCCTATGCTGTTTTTCAAAGAAGAAGCGCCTGAAGTCGCGAGCGCGTTTGACGGCCTGATCGGCGCCCTTTCCTCCCAACCCGGGTTGGACGCGAAAACCTGTCAACTGATCTACATCGGGATCAAAGCCGCCCAGGGTGACGCGGATGCCGTGACAGCTCATGTGCCCATGTTGAAGGCAGCCGGCGGCACGCGTGACGAATTACGAGACACCATTCTGGTTACACTCACCGTCAACGGGGTTAAGGGCGTGGTCTCCTGCCTGCCCCGCGCGCTGGCAAAATTTGACGAAATTCAGTAAAAGGTTGGAAGAGATGAAAAACTGTATTTCATGCGGTATGCCGATGTCAAAACCCGGGGATTATCCACAGGGTGATGAAAGCAAGGAATACTGTGTATTCTGCGCCCGCCCCGATGGCAGCATGCAGTCATATGAAGAAAAGCTGGATGGCATGACAGATTTTATTGTGCGCACACAAGGATTCGCCCCTCAGTCAGCGCGTGAATCCGCCCGTGCTTTGATGGCATTGCAGCCTGCCTGGAAAAATAGACAATAGCTCTGTCCAAAATGACATGAAAATCCCCCGAAATTGGGGGATTTTGTTTATTATCATTTTATGCTGGTTGTTGAACCAGTACATCTTCCAGCGAAGACGCCCACACCTTTATCGCTTCCCAGTCCCGCCCATCGTGTTTCTTGAATAGATTGTCATTTTTCGCTGCGGGCATCATATTCAACAGCGAATCCGGAAAGCGGAATTTCTCAGGATCCATGGCGCCGGTAAAAACTTCAACCGCGGCCGGTTTGAACCAGGCGATTTTGTTCAGAACAACATCCAATTGGGTTTTAACATCAGTCATTTCTTTGGGAGTGTTATACAAAGGTCCCAGCACAAATAATGCGGCCGGCATTATTGAGATCTCTTTTTTAAATCGTGATAGGAATTTGGTGGCATCTCCCAGCATGGAACCGATATATAACGGTGTTCCCAGTACAACGGCGTCATACCCGGAAAGCGACTGAACATTGGCAGCCGGAAGGAGGTCGGCAAGCAATCCCCTATTTCGCAATTCAGCCGCAACAGCTTCTGCCACACCGCGGGTGGAACCATATTTGGTGGCATATGTAACCAGCACTTTAACAGGCATGGATATACTCCTTTTATCGGGACTATATTGTTCTTAACAATATACGTACAATATCTGGAAAAGATGCAATACGTTACCGCCATTATGCGGCTGACGATATAATCGATCCTGTGACCCGAACTTCGGAGACTATACTGAAATCGATCCAATCTTTTTCGGGGCTTTCGCCTGCGGCGGTGGAAGAGATTGCTGCCTGCGCGATGACAGTCAATCACCCGGCTGGTAATATCATTCAGGTCGAGGGGGAAGAATGTGACAGGGTTTGCTATGTCATCAACGGGGCAGTGCGTGTATACCGCTCAGCGCCTAACGGGCGGGAACAGATCCTTCAAAACCTCGGTCCGGGAATGCAATTTAACACCATCCCGGTAATCACCAGCCAGTCCAGTCATAAAGCATCCGTCCGCGCCTTGACGGATGTCACCCTGCTTTGTATTCCCGCTGCTGATTTTTTGCGAATTATGAGCACCCGGGCAGATTTCTCGGCTTCGATCGCCGCCGATCTTGCCCGCCGATTGCAGCACATGACCGGACTGGTGGAAGACCTCTCCCTGCGTTCCGTCCGCGGGAGATTGGCCCGGTTTCTTCTGGAACAGGCAGACAATGGGGAAATCTCCACGCAATGGACACAGGATGATATTGCCGCCCAACTTGGGACGGTGCGCGATGTAGTTGGCGGTACGTTAAGAGGATTTCTCGATAAAGGGTTGCTCCGCCGTGATGGCAGCCGATTGCTATTGGTTGACCGCGCCGGGCTGGAAGAAGAAACAAATTCATGAATAAGACTTAAGTCGTATGCAAAATCCTCTGCGAACGCTAGTATGGTAATAGAAATCAAGAGGAACGCGGAAAATGCCTGAATCAACCCACAACCTGCCGGAAATTGACATGGACCTCTGTATCCATTGCGGCGCCTGTATGGCAATATGCCCGACGGGAGCTATCGCCGAAGTAGATGGCCGGCCGGAATTGTCGTCACCGTATCTGTGCACACGGTGCGCCGAATGTGAAGAGACATGCCCGGTGGGAGCCATTTCTGTCCCCTTTACTATCGGCTGGGCTGAAAGCTGACCGCGATCCTCTGGAGACCATACCCGTCCACTGGAGGAAACCATGAGTGAGTATATTAATAACCGGTCCAAGCGGATCGAAATGTTGAAAAACATTCTAAAAGGTTTGCATGAAGGCAAACCCGTTGAAGAAGTACGCGCGCAATTTGCCGAACTAGTCCAGGTGGCCGATTCCGGTGAAATCGCCGAAGTTGAACAGATGTTGATCGCTGAAGGTATGCCTGTATCGGAGATCCAGAACCTGTGCGACCTGCATGTATCCGTCGTTCGAGATTCTTTAAATCAACAACTGCCGCCGGAAAATCAGCCGGGGCATCCGCTTCACACGTTCAAAGCGGAAAATGAAGAAGCCGCCTCCCTGCTCGACGCTCTACAAAAAACGGTAGCCGCTTACGCGCAAGATCCATCTGAAACCCGCAAGTTCCCGGTCACCATGATTTTTGAACAACTGGTGGATTTTCCCCGGCATTATCTACGTAAAGAAAATCTACTCTTCCCCATCCTTGAGCGTTACGGATTCACCGGACCATCACAGGTGATGTGGGGCATCCAGGATCAGATCCGCGCCGGTTTGAATAAGATGAAAGCCCTTCTGCAGGAAGATTCATCGCCCAATCCGGCAGTCTTTGCCATGCAATTAAAGGAAGCATTTGAAACCTTCGCCACACCCATGCGCGAAATGTTCTATAAGGAAGAAAAGATCCTCTTCCCCGCTTCACTGGAACGCCTGACAGAAGCTGAATGGTACTCCATCTTGCAGCAGGAACCTGAACTTGGTTATTTCCGGGTCCAACCAGGCAACGATTGGAAACCGGCAGAAATGCGGATATTGGAAGAAGAGGAACGGTTTTTTAATAAACAGACCAATAACGCGGCGGGGCCAGACGCAGTATTCAATCTGGATACCGGCGTATTGAGCATCGAACAGATCAACCTTATGTTGACCAATCTGCCGGTCGACGTGACTTTTGTGGATGAAAATGACGAAGTCCGGTTCTTCTCTCAGACTAAAGAGCGCATCTTTGAACGCCAGGCCGCGATCATTGGCCGCAAAGTGCAGCTCTGTCACCCGCCATCCAGCATGGATAAGGTCCAGAAGATCCTGGATGATTTCCGTGCCGGAAAACGCGATGTGGCGGAATTCTGGATCCAGATGATGGGGAAATTCGTGCACATCCGCTACTTCGCGCTGAGAGACAGACAGGGTAAATACCGTGGGACTATTGAAGTTTCGCAGGATGTAGCTCCCATTCGCACGCTGGAAGGTGAACGCCGCTTGCTGAATGATTAATCCTTTCCTTGACTTCTATGGCGGCGCGGTGTGGGATGTTTTCCACACCGCGCCGCTTCTGGTATCATCATAGGTACTTCCACATAATCGAGGGCTGACCATGTTCCCAGAAATGAGACGTTTCAAACAGGAAATTTCACAAGAAGAAGCCATAGAAGTTCTCAAATCCTGCAGCGCCGGGGTGCTGGCTGTCAACGGGATTAATGGCTTCCCCTATACGATTCCGCTAAATTACACCTACTCCGATAATAGGGTCTTTATCCATTGCGCCACAGAAGGGTACAAACTCGACTGCCTGCGCGCGGATGACCGGGTATCTTTTTGTGTAATTGACCGGAATGAGATTGTGCCTGAGAAATTTGGAACAATTTTCAGAAGCGTGGTGGTTTTTGGCCGTGCCCGGTTTATCACAGAAGACGCTGAGAAACAGGTCGCGCTGGAAGCCATCAACGCGAAATATTCACCCGGTTTGGAAGAAGAAGGTTTGAAGGAAATCAAGCGCGGATGGAACCGCGCCATACTATTTACGGTCGAGGTTGAACACATGACAGGCAAGATCGACCTGTTTTCGATGATTGAACGGTCACGCGAGGAACGGGAAGCAGCCGGTGAAGCCTGCCCCGGGAAAAAAGAAAACGAGTAACCTGAGCGGTGGGGAAACCCCCACCGCTTATTTCTGGTAGTAATGTAGATCAAACTCTTCACTGGTGACAACAAAAAACCAACCGCCCATATTGTTAACAAATACCTGGCAACAAAACCTAAAAACATTCACCCAGATCGCATTTTCCATTACCATTTGTGTCAGTATACTTGCGGCATTTTCCGGGGAATGAACAACCGCGGCGGCAGCGTACTGTGCAGGCGCTATTATTTTCATTTGACACAACAGGGACCGTGGTTGGAACAACAGATGGGGCAGCTGTTGGATTGAGAGTCGCTGCTTGCATGGTTGTTGGTTCTGCCGTCGGTTGCGTCAGCATAAGATTGACTGCCTGATCGGTTACTGCCGCCTGGCTAGCCGTAACTGGAATTGACGGGGTTGCCTGGCTTTCAGCTATGGTTTCAAATACATTCCGGATCTGCTCCCCGGCGACAAACGCCCCCACGCCCATAACGGCGGACATTTTTAAAAACTCACGGCGGTTGACATGGGCTGCCGCGGGCACCGGGATGCCGGCAGGTGCATTATTCTTAAACCGGCTGAATACACGGGTTTCCGCCACATTCACGATCCATTTCCGGTGCAGATATAGTTTGACCATCAGCGCGGAAAGAGTCAACACGGCGGAAGTCACATGCACCGCCCACCAACCGGTATAGTTGATGAATGTAAGGTTTAACCAGGTGGATATCACCAACCCGGTAAGAATGATCATGCCAAAGCCGCCCAACAGCAACATGTCTATGATCAAATTGATCCGGGCACTTGCGGTGCATTTGCTAAAAAACCGTGAGATTACCGTGCCCATCCAATCAAGATGACGAAACAGGTGGACCATCAACAAAATGCCCAGACCAATTCCAATCCATTGATGCAATTCAACTCCGGTAATATCCAGAAAGAATGTGGCGAGAAATCCTGCGAATAGTAACGCGTCAAGCCACCAGTTAGTTTTTTGCGGGTTCATTTTTGCTCCATATTAGGGTAAGTTACTACCCTCTATGGTATTCGCCAGATATGGAGAACCTGTGAAGGCTTTGTAATGGACAACGCCTGCCTTCATCAAAATATCTTAATAATTTCGGTCACATTTATGGCAGGAAATCACCTGTTACAATAACCACAATCAATATTCTGAAAAAGATTGACTATCATTCAGGTACGGGAATTTGACATCGTTTATGGAAACAGTGCGTTGTATAAAAACAACTGATCAAACCGTTATAGAACAGCTCAGAATTCGATATATTAACCATCTGCCGCTGGCTCAGGAATATTATCTGGAAATACTGATAAACGCATCCAGCTTCTATGAAATCCATATTGACGGCAGACTGGCCGGCTATTTTGTCCTTTCACAGAATAACATTCTTCTGGAATATTCGGTTCTACCCGAATGGGTCAACCGGATGGACGAATTATTCGGTTACATCCTCAAAGAATTCAAGATAAAGAAAGCTCTTTGCAAGACATTTGACACTGATCTTCTCTTCTGCTGCCTCGCGTTCCAGAAGAAATCATCCACAGCAGGCTACCTGTTTCGTGAGTTTGCCGGGAAATCTTCCAGCATAACCCCGACAGATATCACTGTAAGGCGGGCCAAAATGGCTGACGAAGCCCAAATCATCACGGTCAATGAGGAAGTCTTTGACCACCCGGAAGAAGTAGGCCAATATATCCGTGCTCAACAGATCTTTCTTTTTGAAAAAACAGGCAGCCTGGTTGGTTTTGGGATTTATTCGCTGGTTTTCCGAGGGCGGAATGATTATGATATTGGTATGTTGATCACCCCCGAGTTCCGTCATCAGGGGTATGGAACCTATATCATTCACTATCTCGTCAATTTCTGCCGGCAAAATGGCTGGAATGCCAATGCCGGCTGCGCCGCGGAAAATATAGCCTCGCGTAAGTGCCTCGAAAAAGCCGGTTTTGTTACCCGCCACCGGCTGCAAATGTTTTTATTCTGATAAGGTTAAATTTATTATCAAAGGATAAATAAAAATGAACATCAAAGAATTCATCAGACAAATGCCAAAAGTGGAACTCCATGTACACCTTGAAGGATCCATCGAACCACAAACCTTGTTGAAGCTGGCAGAGCGCCATAATGTGACTTTACCCGCCCATAACCTTGATGAACTTCACGAGTGGTATAAATTCACCGGTTTTGACCACTTCATCGAAGTTTACCTTGCTATCAGCAGCTGCATCCGCACCGCGGATGACCTTGAGTTGATCGCCACCGAATTCTTGAAAGACCGCGCCGAACAGAACATCCTTTATAGTGAAGTCATCTACACCCCATACACCCACCTTCCCCATATTCCACTGGATGATCAACTCGCCGCGTTAAACCGCGCGCGTAAAGCCGCGGAAGAAAAATGGGGCTTGCGTATCAACCTGGCGCCCGACATTTCACGCGAACGGCGTCCTATTGAAGCCAGTCACCAGATCGCGGAATGGGCCATCAGGAACAGGAATAACGGCATTACCTCTTTGGGGCTTGGCGGACCCGAGATCGGTAATCCGCCGGAACTTTTCGCGTCCACGTTTAAAATTGCCCGCGAAGCAGACTTTCCTGCCACCCCGCATGCCGGTGAAACCGAAGGCCCTGCCAGTGTCTGGGGCGCACTCAAAACATTAAATGCCGTGCGCATCGGTCACGGTGTGCGCTGTCTGGAAGACCCGGCATTGGTTGTCTACTTGAAAGAAAAGCAAATACCGCTCGAGGTTTGCCCGTCCAGTAATGTTTGCCTGCATGTTGTTCCTGACCTCGCCAGTCACCCATTGCCCCGGTTGTTGGATGAAGGTCTGTATGTCACCATCAATTCGGATGATCCTCCCATGTTCAACACCAATCTGACCGAAGAATACCTGAGGATCACTGATAAATTTGGATTTTCGATAACTCAGCTAAAACAATTCGTATTCAATGCCGCCCGGGCGACCCTGCTGCCGGTAGACAAAAAAAATACCCTGATCCAGAATTTGACATCCCGGTTTTCTGAAATGGAAAAAGAGTTGGAATGATCAATCTAATAAAGCTTGAATGATGCATGGTCAAATAATCCTGCCTTCATATAACTAACAGGAATACAATTATTCCAAACATCATTGGTCAAAAACAAGCAGAATTGAGGCATATCAATGAACTTCAAAAAAATGATGATGGAACCTGATAAAAAGATCGCCCTGGTTGCGCATGATAACAAAAAGAAAGACTTACTTGAGTGGGCAAAGTTTAATCGTGACCTGCTGGCGCATCACAAAGTGTACGCCACCGGAACCACAGGCGAGCTGCTGGAAAAAGAACTGGAATTCAAGATCAATAAACTCCAGAGCGGCCCGCTGGGCGGTGACCAGCAAATCGGGGCCAAGATCACGGAAAACAAAATAGACTTCCTGATCTTCTTCTGGGATCCGCTTGAACCTGTACCGCACGACCCTGATGTGAAGGCATTACTACGTATGGCCATGGTATGGAACATACCTACCGCCTGCAACCGGTCATCCGCAGACTTTATGATCTCTTCTCCACTGATGGATAGCGAGTATGAGAGGCGCGTGCCGGATTATGAAAATTATCTGACCCGCAAAATTCCGACATAATGTCAAAAAGCGAAGGCCTTGAGCCTTCGCTTTTTTTATTTCGTGGTTGAGGTTAATTCCTCCATATCTTTCTGTTCACCCTTTAGATAATCATTGATCATGTTGACGTCCATCGGGCGAGCCATCAGATAACCCTGTCCATAATCACAATCCATGCCCGTCAGGATAGCTTTTTGTTCCCAGGTTTCAATCCCTTCAGCTGTGGTTTCCATATTCAAACTGTGTGCCATGTTGACAATAGCCTTGATCAAATCAGTCGATTTATCCCCCTCGCTCAGCTCCTTGATGAAAGACCGGTCAATTTTTATCACGTTTACCGGGATATGTTGCAGGTAACTCAACGATGAGTAGCCGGTTCCAAAATCATCAATTTGAAGCAGTGTGCCAATTTCCCGAAGTGTGTTGAAAAGATTTGAATCACGGAGTCTGTTATCCAGAAGCATGGATTCTGTTATTTCGAGTTTCAGGGAACTCGCGTCTAAACCGGTAATTTCTATTGTATTTAACAATTTCGCAACAAAATCAGATTTCGCGAATTGCTTTCCCGATATATTCACGTTTACAACCAGGTGTTTCAGAAGCGGAAATCGATTATGCCACTCTTTGAGTTGACGGCATGCCTCCAGAAGAACCCAGTCCCCTATATCCACGATCAACCCGGATTCTTCCGCAATGGGGATAAACTCAGCAGGAGACTGCATACCCAGGCGTGGATTATTCCAGCGGATCAATGCTTCAAATCCTATTAAAGAATCTGTATTCAATGAAAAAACAGGTTGATACTGTAAAAAGAACTCTTTCCGTTCAAGGGCTGACCGGAGTTCGTTTTCTATGACCACACGTTTTAATGTACTGTCGCGCATTTCAGGCTGGAAAATGGCATAACGCGATTTCCCATTTTCTTTGGCGTGATACATAGCAATATCGGCATCACGCAAAACATCGCTGGACCGTTCGTAAGTCTGAATATCGGCAACAACTCCGATACTCACCGAGACAAAAACATTCATCTCACCTGAGATCGTAAATGGTGACTTGAACTCGTCCAGTATGCGGTTACAGGTGGTGATAATGGAATCCCTGTCACCCGGGTTTTCGAGAAGGATGATGAATTCATCCCCGCCCAACCGGGCGACGGTATCATTCATTCGAAGGCAATTTTTCAATCTTTCTGCAACACAAACCAAAAGGTCATCACCTGCAGCATGTCCTTTTGTGTCATTTATCTGTTTGAACTCATCCAGGTCAAGTATCAAAACGGAATAAGGGATACCGGTACGTTCTGTCCGGGCAATCGACTGGTCAAGGCGGTCAAGAAATAACAACCGGTTCGGTAGCTGAGTCAGACAATCGTGGAGAGCATCAAAACGTAATTTCTCCGCGATTTTTTCCCGTTCTTGATTAACCTCTTCCCGAAGAGCCATCTCTTCTTCAAGTCCAGCGTTGACCTTTTCGAGGTCTTCGGCCTGCCGGCGAACCGTTCCCACATGGTCATCTATTGAACTAAGCATGCGCTTGATATCAACATTTGTGACCACCTGACGGAGAACTACAACAACCCAGATGGCAATGGTAAAAACATAAACCTGTTCAAACGTCATCGGTAAAGGTCGTTTGTTACTATCCAGCAACATCGCAGATAATCCTGCAAGCCAGAATAAAGGCAGGTACGAAAACAAACCGGTCATCAGATCCAAAAGGGTAGTATTCACCTTTTGAGTGTCCGTCATTTTTCTGACGGTCATTATTTGCCAGACACCGGCAGAAGCGACCAGCAGGTTTTGAAGGACATACCCGAAGTCAGTCCAACCACCGGTTGAGTATGTCTCCAGTGTTGTTTCGATGGAAAAGGCGCTATCCGCGATGACCATTACCAGGATCCCCAACGCCACCAGTATGATGGGTGCCTGGTTCTCGTCTCGCACTCGATTGTAAAAAAGGAGCAGAATAGCTCCCAGTAAAATCAGGTCACCTAATGGATAGGCGTATGCGAGAGATTGCTCCCAAAACTCGAGTCCAGAACTAGCTTCAATAATGGGACCCAGGATGTAATTCCAGTAAATAGGAAGTCCACCCAGTAGAATGGATAACAGGTCAAGGAAGCGTTTCATCCAATCGGTTGATTGGAGATTTCGCACAGGATATTGCAGAATCGCGATAAATATAAAAGGGTAGTAAAGAAGATAGAAAAGATCACTATACGATGGGTATGGTGATTGATTAAGTAGTATCTCGTAAATAAACCAGACAAAATCACCCAGAAAATAAAAAATCTGGGCGATTCCCAAGAATAACCAGACCCTTGTATATACGGGTGAATATTGCCGGGTTCGGTAGGCAGCCAGAAGTAATGCGGCTGCCGCACCCAAACTTATCAATGTGGTCTGGTAATCGGAGATAACCACCCGTTTTTCTTCTGATATTTCCACCATTGGAAAGATGAGGCTGATAACGAAAACAACAAAGATCACCCCATAGGCAAAAACAAAGGGGCGGTATCGTTGACTATTTCCCCCGAAATCATCCATACTTCTATGGAAAAGGTCCCTCATAGGTCAATTAAACCACTAATTGGGTGAGAAACGTTAAATTATTTACAGGATATTTATCTGTTAGGTTTTGAGTTGGTTTTTGAAAAAAGCAAGTGGAAACCCGGGGGAATCAAAACAAAACCGGCTTTTTCCATCAAAGGAAGAAAGCCGGTTTTAATCTGTATCATTATTATTTATAAGCGTTTTTCATGATCTGAACGGTTTCGTCCATCGACAACGTGTATGGATCGACTTTGAATAATCCACCCATCGCGTGCCATGCATTTTCTGCCAGAGCCGGGATCTCATCAGGCTGAATTCCGAATGCCGACATTTTTAATGTATCGACGCCGCAAGCATTCTGCAGATTCATTAATGCGTTAACAAAAGCTGCTGCTTTTTCTTCTGGTGACAATCCATCAATGGATTCACCCATTGCCCGGGCCATTTCGGCGTACCGTTCAGGTGACTTTTCCATAAAGAAGCTGTGATACGCTTCAGAAAGCATAATCAATCCCGCCCCATGCGCGATGTTCGGATGATACGCGCTCAAGGCGTGTTCCATAGAATGCTCTGAGGTGCAGCTTGAAAGTGACTCAACCATGCCGGCGAGGGTATTCGCCAGAGCAACCTGCGTGCGCGCTTCCATATCTTTTCCGTTTTTAATGGCAGTAGGCAGGTATTTCGCGATCAATTCAATACTCTTCAATGCCAACGCGTCTCCGACAGGATTCGCCACTGTGGCTATATAGCCTTCAACCGAGTGAAATAGCGCGTCAAATCCCTGGTACGCTGTCAGATCAGGGGGTACAGTCAACATCAACTCGGGGTCCACAATAGACAACACAGGGAAGGTATGGTCGTTCCCGAAGCCGATCTTCTCATGTGTGTCTTCTTTGGTGATCACTGTCCATGGATCGGCCTCGGTACCGGTGCCGGCTGTGGTGGTTATGGCGACGACGGGCAGCGCGCCATTGGTAACCGGTTTTCCCTTGCCGCTTCCGCTGCCGATGTAGTCCCAGTAATCGCCGGGGTTTTTAGCCATCACCGCGATGCTCTTGGCTGAGTCAATACTGCTGCCTCCGCCCAGCCCGATGATAAAGTCACATCCTTCTGCTTTGGCCAGTTCCGCGGCTTCCATCACATGGCTTTTGACCGGATTCGGAAGAATCTTATCAAAAATCACATATGAAACATTCTGTTTTGCCAGCAGCCCGGTCACCCGGTCCAGGTATCCGTTTTGCCGCATAGATTTACCGGCCGAAATGACGATCAATGCTTTTCTACCGGGCAATTCGGTACTGCCCAGCTTATTTAATGTCCCGGGGCCAAATAATATACGGGTGGGAATAAAGTAATAAAAATTCATTCCATCTCCATTTCATCTTATTGTGATCTGGTCAAATTTCTGGACCACGTAAACATATTGTACAAAAATTCCGGCTTACCGTCATATGGTTATATAAGCCGGTTATTTCAGTCCATGCTCCAGCAATAATTGCTCTTCTTTCAATAATTGCCGTGACGGACCATCCGCCACGATCCGGCCGTTGTTCATAATGATCATCCGCTCGGTCAACAATTCAACAAGATCCAGATCATGGGTGGCGATCATCAGGGTTTGGGGTAATGTTTGCAGCAACTGGATCAATTCCCGCCGTGCGCGAGGATCAAGCCCGGCAGTAGGTTCGTCAAAAACCAGAATGTCTGGATCCATGGATAATACAGTGGCTATGGCAATCCTTTTTTTCTCACCGCCGGAGAGCCGGTAGGGGTTTCGGTCACCAAACGATTCCATCTGAACCGCCTTAAGCGCGTTTTGAACCCGCTGCTCAATTTCCTCCCTGGAAAGACCCTGATACCGTGGACCATACGCGATGTCGTCGTAAACGGAAATCGAAAAAAGCTGGTCATCCGGATTCTGAAAAACAACGCCAACTTTCGCCCTGATGCGGCCCATATTTGGTTTAATACATTCCAACCCGTCAACACGGATGCTTCCCTGCCCGTTCAACACGCCATTCAGGTGCATCAGCAGGGTTGACTTACCCGCGCCATTCGCCCCCACTACCGAAACCTTTTCACCCCTGTTCACATTTAACGAAATATCCTGCAGGGCGATTTTCCCGTCAGGATAGGAATAATTTAGCTGGTCGATCTGTATCAATGGGTCCATTGTATTACCTGCCTGTGATGCTTCCCGCGATTAAGAATAGTAAGACAACGGCAATGGATAAAAGTAGAAAATTCCGGTCCCGATGGGTGAAACTATCCATTTGTTCTGTAACGGGTTCACCGTTATAACCGCGTGAAAGCATAGCCGCGTATACCCGTTCACTGCGTTCGATGGATCGAAGGAAAAGGCTACCCGCCATGTTACCCGTCACCCGCGCACGCCAGAAAACTGACCCGCCGGCATGATGCCCGTGGTTGACCACCGTACTGCGGCTGTTACGAGCCCGAATAAGGCGGCTGACTTCGTCCACCATTACATATAAATAGCGCCACATTAATTCTACGATGGCAATCAGTATAGACGGAACACGCAATTGCCGGAACCCGGAGATCAAAGCGTGCGAATCCGTTGTACCAGTCAACAATATAGCCGCGAGTACCGAAATCCATGCTTTAACCATAATACTGAGGCAGCGTTCCGCTCCAGTTATGCTTACAGGAATCGAAATCACATCTGCGATTTTCCAATAGATAAATGGTTCCGGTCCCCAGAATATCAACGGAATGGCGGATAAAAAGAAAGGAAGGGCCAATAACGATCGACCCAGGATAATCTTGGGATCCAATTTTGAAACAAGTAAAGCCGAAACAACCAATGAGAAAAATAAAATAAACCCCGGCCATGAATGTTGGGGAAGCAGATTAAGAGCCAGGATGAAAACAAGGGTGAATACAATCTTCACCCTTGCGTGCAACCGATGTATGGGGCTTTGGATATTCTGGTAAAATTCCAGCAAACCGAAAACCTCGTCTTATTATTTAATGGCCGTTTTCTTTTCGACGGTGGCTACACCAAAGGCGACCCCGAAAACAATGACCGCTCCCAGTATACCAGCAATGATGGTAGCCAGATTCGGATCCGAGATTCCCGGGAAAACGTAGTCGGGCATAATGTTGTAGAACGCATCTTTCGCGCTTTCAAGGAATCCATTCTGTTCAGCCACCCATTCCAGACCGTCAGGATGGGCAGAAGCCAATGGGGATAACACAGCCAGAATTACCGCGATAATGCTGCCGCCAACAAGTATCCCTGTGCTCCCGGCTTCTTTTAATCCGGTCTTCTCTACCAGGTCTTTCCGCGTGGCATAAAGAAATGCGAGCGCTCCAACTGTGATCAACCCTTCACCAACGCCAATCAACGCGTGGATGGCCCCCATGGCCGGGATGGCAAAATTTGCCGGCGATGTTCCGGATAATGCCAGTTCCAACGCGCAGGCCAGCGACGCGATAAAGATCGACGTCCACGCGGCAATAAAGCCCGAAACGAACAATCCCCATTTAAATTTATGCAGTGCTTTTTGCAGTAGACTAAACGCGGCGTAAGATACAAAAACACCAATAACACCCATGTTGAATATATTCGCTCCAAGCGCCAGGATTCCCCCATCCTGGAAGAAGAGTGCCTGAACCGATACAACAGATGTCATCACAAGAACCGCCGCCCAGGGACCCAACAGAATGGTGGCTATGGCTGCACCCAGCAAATGCCCTGACGTGCCGCCGGTCACACTGAAATTCAACATCTGCCCGGCAAAAATCCCGGCAGCCAATACACCCATTAACGGCACTTCTCTATCTCCAAGCTCATTTTTCACTTTTCTTAGTGCCAGCCCGATCATCACCAGAGAGACGAACCACATTACGATCGAAACAAGAACGGAAAGAAATCCATCCGGAATATGCATGGGATACACTACTGAGAAAACCATCTATTCCTCCTGATCTACAGATGAACTCAAAGTATCAGCATCAAGATTATAACGCAACTGTTTGCATTTGCATATTTATGCATATTATAATAACCATAATGGAGCGGCAATGAAAGCATCATCTGTTGACCAGATCATTATAGAATTCCTGCAGCAAAACAGGCAACATTTTGCATCGCATCAGATATATGAAGAATTACGTTCACGCCTTCCAGCCGTGAACCGTTCAACCATTTACCGGTCACTGGAACGTCTGACCAACCAGGGGAAAATTTCGATATCTGATATGGGGACAGGTGTCCTTCTCTATGAGTACATCGGAGAAGGAAGGCACCACCATCTTGTGTGCCAGGAATGTCACCACATCATTGATATCTTAGATGAAGACGTGGCGCCACTCTTTTCGAAAATTGAACAGAACAGCCAATATGAGATATTAACCAACCACCTGATCCTGTATGGTATTTGCCCGGGCTGTCAATCAAAGCCTGATAAATAACCGGCTTTCAATCATATCTGGTCGCTATCCTTATCCACAAATTCTCTCGCGAATTCATAAAACAGGCTTACGTCGGTGAAATTTGATACCAGTCCGACAGAAATTCGGACAGCGCCATTGCTTTTATCATCAATACAGCGCCGGAAGTCGTCATATTCCATATTGGGGCGTAACGCGAAACAAGACGTCAACTCATCGGCGGAAATACCCAACGCCAGTTCCCCTCCGCCGGGATTGCAGAAACAACCGGTTCGTATGGAGATATTGCGCGTGTTGGCCCGGGTTTCCACCTGCATGTGATCAATGAAGTGCCCATGTTTGTCAAAGAAATTGCAGGCTATGGTGCCCCCTCGATCCTTCATCTCCACCGGGCCATAAATCTTGACAACCGGATTCCCATTGGAGTGACATAATCCACTCATTTTTTCCAGCAGCCAACCGGCAAGACTATTCACACGGGTCTGGATGGTTTCATATCCGATTGACGCGATATGGTCCAAACCAATGGTTACAGCCGGCAGGCTTAAATAATTCAGCGTACCATCTTCGTAACCTTCCGCGCCCTTATGAAGGTAGTACGTGTTGCCTTGAACAGACGCCACAGATATTGTTCCGCCGGCAAACCACGGCCGGTGTAATTTGGACATGACGGACTGGCGGGCGATTAACGCGCCAACCCCTGTGGGGTATCCGAAAATTTTATAAAAAGAAAGTGTGACAAAATCCGGGTGGACTTTGCTCAGGTCGAGGTGGTTGGTCGGGGTAAACGCTGCCCCATCCAGAAGAACATCCCACCCTTTCTCATGCGCCTTCTCAATCCAGTCCAGCGAATGTTTAACACCGGAAAAATTTGATTGCGCTGGAAACGCGAAAAGGTTGTTTCCACCGGTCTTCTTGAAATCGAAGTAGTTCTCCAGCTTGTCTTCATCCATTCGCATTTCAGGAGGCAACACCGGCGTGTAATGTACGGATGCGCCCTTCGAGCGGGCAAATTCGCGGATGCCATTCACGGAATTGTGGTTGTCAAATGTCAGCAGATAGGTATCACCATGGCTGAACGGATAGGATTCACCAACAAGTTTCAACGCCCCGCTGGCATTTTGCGTAAAAATACATACATATTCATCCGGTGACGCGTTGAAGAATTCCAATACCCGTTCGCGTGCTTTGACCACAAGATCCGTCATCGCCTTTGAGGTCGGGTTGGTGGAATGCGGGTTGCCAAACACATGGTACTGTAGCAGGCTAGAATGATCTGTCACCTGCTTCTCGCTGTAAAGCCCACCTCCGGTGTAATCAAGGTAAACCTGTCCCAGCCTGTCCAGCCGGGTGTATTCAGCCGCACGCAGGCGGTCTATCGATTCCGTTTGACGGTATTCGGGATACCGTTGGATGAATTCTTCGAAATTCGCGACAGTTGCGCTGGTAAGTTTTTCTCCGGAAGCATACGACTTATTCGACATGGTCTCTCCCATTTAAGTACAAATAAATTCGAATCAGGAATGCCAATCTGATTGACGGTTTATAGCCAGCAACGTATCCGGTACCAAAGCCTGACCGGAATAATTTTTAATAGCTTCCATCACGCGTTCACGTGACAGTAATATTTCTGACCGGATCAATTGCTCTGCCCTTGAAGCATCATGCTCGATCAACGCCCGGCAGAGTGCCAGGTGGTCATCGCGCATTTCGCTGGCGCTGTCGCGAATGTCCAACCCCAGGTGGAACACGCGAGTCAGTTCATCCATAATGCGGCTGACCTGCTGGACAAGGCGAGAATTGCGCGCAATGGAAGCTACCGACTGGTGGAACATTTTATTATTTTCCAGAAATCGCGAATAACTGGGTAGGTCTTTGTAGGTGTAGGTAAAATCCGCGGATTCAAGCAAATCCTGGAATTCCCGGTCTGTTCCGCGGGTAGCCGCCAACCTGAAAGATGATGTCTCCAGAATGATGCGCATTTCATAAATCTCCTGTACATCTCTGGTGGTTATCGGGCTGACGATGTACCCGAGCCGCGGAACCGGTTGAACAAAGCCTTCCTGCGCTAATTGACGCAATGCTTCCCGGATGGGGGTCAACCCCATGTGGTAAGTTTCAGCCAGCTCAAGTTGGGCGATGGAAGAACCGGGCGCCAGCACACATGTGACGATGTCGCCTTTAATAAATTGGTAGGCTTTGGATGATAAAAGGGAAACCGGGGGATTATTGTTTTCAGATTTCATTGTAATATATTACTAATATATTACTGATATATCAATAAGTCAACATGGAAATTATCAGAACATGCGTTCCTGCTATTGTTATTGGCCTCAAGATTTTGTATAATAGGTCAATAATTCTATAGACTAAAGAGGCCGGGAAATGGATATCTATGAAGCCATGCAACAAAGAAAGACGATCCGTGAATTTTCAGATCAATCGATTGATGACTCAGTAATCCACAAAATCATCGAAGCCGGTTTTCTGGCGCCAACTAACAACCACATGCGTGACTGGCATTTCATCCTGTTGAATGACCGGGATAAACGCGTGGAGATCATCGGACAGACCATGAAACAGGTCACGCCAAAAGGGGCGCAGGGTATTGTCAATCGCTGGGGTCTGACGGATCCATCACAGCGAGATATGTATTACGATGCCATCCCTAAACAGGTTTCCATGCTACTCACCAGTGCCTGCCTCCTGCTTCCCTGCTTCCGCCAGGAATCCAACCTGCTCAAACCCAAAAGCCTGTCTGATCTGAACGGGTTTGCGTCTATCTGGTTGTGTATTGAAAATTTACTGCTGGCTGCCGCCGCCGAAGGTGTGTTTGGCGTCACCCGCATTCCATTTGACGACGAACGGGCAAAACTGAAAGCATTCTTAAACATTCCAGCCGGATATGAAATTCCATGTTGGATAGCCCTCGGTTATCCGGGCGAAAATACCCGCCGGGCGAACCAGGTACAAATCAATGTGACAGACCGGATTCACCGGAATGGCTGGTAGAGTTACTGTAGAGGAATGAGTCAAAAATGGAATATATGATTTTAGCAACAGGAGCTAAACCAATTGTTGAGTGCCTCTCTGATGGCGGCTTGGTGACAGACGAAAACTCCGCTCTGGATATTGTCTCTATTTGCGGGGAGGAAGGCACAGATCTGGTTCTCATCCATCAGGCTAATCTGCATCCTGATTTCTTCGACTTGAAAACCGGGCTTGCCGGCAAGGTTTTATTGAAACTATCCAATTACCGCATCCACGCCGCGGCTGTTATCCCGGAGGATGTGATCGGTAAAGGCCGGTTCTATGAATTTGTTCTGGAGACAAACCGAAGGAATGACTTCAATGTGTTTTCCAACCGCGATGACGCCCTGGCCTGGCTGCAGACCCTGTGATTCAGCCTAATCTCTGACCAGATTTCGTTTATTCTGGTACATCATCTCATCGGCCTGCCGGAAAATATCCACCAGGTTCGAGCCCGCCTCGCCTGTTGCCGAACCAATGGACAGTTGCAGCATACCGTCATCCTGTGTATGGATGTTGGCGCGTATTCGCTTAACTATTTCTGCCGCAGATTCTTCATTGGTTTGAGTCAACAGGATGGCAAATTCATCGCCCCCGATCCGCGCCGCCATGTCGTCCCCCCGGATCGAATCCTGCAGGATCATAGCTACTTTCTGGATGGCATTGTCACCGGCCGCGTGGCCGTACTGGTCGTTTATCTGCTTGAGCTTATCCATATCCGAGATGATGATGCTCACCGGGAAAAGCTGGCTCACCTGAATGCGTTCCATTTCAATTTCGAAATAATGGCGGTTATACAGTCCGGTTAACGCGTCATAATTACTCAGACGCAGAAGTTCCTTTTCCAACAATTTTCGTTCTGTGATCTCTTTTGAAATGCAGATCACCAATGCCACATTCTTTTCCGAATCGAATATCGGTTTGACCGTGGTCAGGTAATAACGGTCCTGATCAGGCCGGGGCACCCTCACCTCAATCGTGCGCAACTCTCCGCTAGTGAAAACATCTTTTACAACAGCGAATCGTTTGTCAGCTTCATCCCGGGGAAACACATCCCATATCTTATGGTGAATGATCTCTTCCGGTGACTTGCATACTCCTTCCGCGAAGGCGTAGTTGACATACTGGTATTCGCCGTCTCGAGAAAACGAAAAGATCGGATCACTGGATCCATCCAGCAAAACCTTGTATTTTTCTTCATTTAAAATCAAACCACTGAGGCGTTCGTTTTGTTTCACCAGCTCACTTTCAAGCTGTTGAACGCGCGATTGAAGTGAGTGCACCTTATGCTCTAATTCATCCTTGGTGACAGCCTTGACGGGAAGTGACGCTGATGATTTCATAATTCCTCAGTAAAAGATGGGATAAATACAAAATCAAATAACCAATCCAAAATAAATACTATCCAATCAAGTCATTCACTTTAATAATAATCATAGCGAAAAAAGGGGAACAATCCAAATGGAATCCGGTACAATACCGGCATGAGAGACGAAAACCCGACAGTATACACATCTTCTTCCGGTAGAATGTGCCCGAAGTGCGGAAAGCCAGTAGATTCGTGCGTTTGCCGGAAAGCAGTTACTCCCGCGGGTGATGGTATCGTGCGAATTTTCCGCGATTCAAAAGCCCGTAAAGGGAAAACTGTCACATTGATTAAAGGCTTGCGCTTGAACGAAAAAGCGCTTCATGATCTGCATTCAGACTTGAAACGAATGTGCGGTTCAGGTGGGGCAGTCAAAGACGGTGTGCTTGAAATCCAGGGGGACCACCGCGATTCTGTTTTAGCCGAATTGAAGAAACGGGGATTCACCGTAAAACTGGCAGGCGGTTGACATTCAAATCAATAGAGCCTGTTCGGAAAAATCCGAACAGGCTCATGTATCATCAGCGGCTTTTCAGCCCTGGTGGTTACTCCATTGAAGAAAATTGTTTCTGAATCTTTCCTTGTACTTTACATACGGGGATATACAATAAAAGTTGTGCGAAAGCCACTGATGAACGGCAACGTAAAAAATTGGTACTACCATCTGTCCGGAGTAATAATGGCCGGATTAGTAATATTTTGTTCCGCCTTTACCCATCAGACCGGCAGCTTGAATTTCTCGGCGTTTGACGTGATCAACGCGGTGAATTTGCTGCGCGCGTCCAACGGACTTTCTGAGTTGCAGGTCAACACTTCGTTGATGGCAGCCGCGCAATCACATTCTGAGTATCAGGCAGCCATCAGCACATCCAGTCACGCCGATGCCGCCGGCGGCATAGTGACAGGCCGGGTAGCGGCCAGTGGGTATGGTTCAGGTGCTGAAATCGTAGCCGGTGAAAATGTGGCGGCTTTGACCATCGGAATAGATAATTCCGTTTCCATCATCGTCAACGAGATTTGGGCGGATTCCGTCCACCGGGGCGCCATGCTCAACCCGAAGTACAGTGATATTGGCGTGGGTGTCGCCTGCGATGAGACCATGGTGTATATCACGTTAAATGTGGCCGGTCTAAAAGGAGGCACAGCTATGGCACCTGCCGGGCAAGCCGGATCGGTCGGAGGAGGTGTCAACCCGCCGGTATTACCCCGGGTTACATCCACCCCACAGGCAGATGGCACCGTATACCACCTGGTTGGTTACGGGCAAACACTCGGGACCATCGCCGGTATGTACGGGGTAACTGTTCAGCAGCTTGTTGACAGGAATAATGTAGACCCGGACAGGATATATGCCGGGCAGAAATTATGGATCATGAAAGTGGACACACCCACTGCCGTACCCACAGACCTGCCCACTTTAACAACCTTCCCGACTGAATCACCTGCTGCCACTTTCACACCGGTACCTGCTCTAACCCAAACCCCTCCACCTGCCCCACCGGCAGACGTCAATACGCGCAACCTGGGAATGGTCATGATATTTTTGTTCATGGGCGGATTTCTATTCTATGTACTCATTGTTTGGAGCAAACCGTCAAACGGTGTACATCCTTAATCTTCGCCAACTCCAAGACCCCGTATAATCGAGCCATCGTCCCAAAAAATCCCCTCTGCAGGTAATCCATGACAAAGAAGCTCATTCTGGTTGCGGGTAATATCGGTTCCGGAAAAACATCCCTGACCGAACGGATCGGTCAAAACCTGGGCTGGCGTACAGCCTATGAATCCGTGGCGGATAACCCGTATCTGCCCAATTTTTATGCCGATATGCGGGCCTGGGCTTTTCACCTGCAGGTTTATTTTCTCGGACATCGGGCTCGTCAGCACATGGATCTTTGGAATGATGAACGTTCTGCCATTGTTGACCGCAGCATCTACGAAGACGCGTTCATATTCGCCCGCGCGCTGAACAAAATGGGGAACCTTACCGATCTGGACTATAAATCCTATCTGTCCGTATTCGACCTGGTGATCAAAAGCCTTCCGGTGCCATCGTTGCTTGTTTACCTCAAATGCCCCGTCCCTGTATTAATGGACCGTATCCATAGCCGTGCCCGTGATATGGAAAGCACCATCACAGCAGATTACCTGAGCCTGCTGGATAGTTTTTATGATGACTGGCTTTCCTCCTTCGATCTTTGCCCGGTACTCACCCTGCGAACGGACGATCTGGATTTTGTGCACAAACCGGAACACATGAATCTGGTAATCTCCACTATTCAGGAAAAATTGGCCGGCAGGGAAGAATTATCTTTCAAGAATAGTTGATAAAAATACTGTAAATTGGGGGACTTTTAGTGCAACCAATCGCATATAACTCCGTATACTTTCATAGAGAAGCTTACAGGAGTTATCGTTGATCACAGAAGAAAACACCTGGTTGGTTGATGCCATCCAGGGAAACATGGACGCTTTTACGCAGCTGGTCGAGACCTATCAACGACCGGTGTTCAACCTCTGCTACCGCATGCTGGGTGACGCTCAGGAAGCGGAAGACGCGGCACAGGAGACGTTCTGGCGTGCTTATCAGGGAATTAAAAAATATGATCAATCCAGGTCATTTGCCACATGGCTGCTTTCCATCGCGGCACACTATTGCATTGACCAGCAACGCAAGCGAAAACTTCCCATGGTTGATATTGACCTTCTCCCTGAAGAAGACGCTCCAGATCCATCACCCAACCCTGAAAAGGTGATCAGTAAACAGATGGAAAACAAAATCCTTCACAAATTGTTAGACAAGCTGCAGCCGCAGGATCGCTCAGCCATCATTTTAAGGTACTGGTATGAAATGTCAGAAGAAGAAATAGCATCAACGTTACAGCTTACAGCCAGCGCGGTTAAGAGCCGGTTATTCCGTGCCAGAAGACAACTGGCCGAAGAATACCAGAAATCTCCGCAGGCGGTATTTGAAAGGAGTCCCCATGGAACACCAGCCATTTGAAAACTGGATACTCTCAGAAACGCCACTGACGTCTTCGCAGGAAGTTGATCTCGATAGCCACCTCGCGATCTGCTCACACTGCCGGGAGATCAAGGAAGGCATTTTATCAGTAGAAGACCTCTTCCGGTCAGCCACCTTCGAATCACCTTCCCCCGGTTTTGCCCAGCGGTTTAAAGAAATGGCCATCCAACGGGAAGAAGACGCCCGCCGGATGCAATCCTACTTTTTTCTCGGGTGGACGTTAATCGCCACCGTCATCATCTCGCTGGGATATATCGGTACCCTGATGTTGACCAGTTCACCGGCGAGTGTGATTTCAGACATTATGTCGTCAGCCGTTACCGCGGCTTATCAGTTTGACAAAATGATCCATTTATTAAAAGCCTGGATGCAGGTAATCCCACTGCCGATAACCCTTGCCATAGTTGCCGGGTCGGCTGGACTGGTTGTCTTATTGACCAGCGGATGGGTCATTTCAGTGTGGAAGGTATCCACACAAGGAGTAAAAACGAATGAATAAGAAAAGATCTATAGTTTTCCTTCTTTTCAGCCTGTTGATCGTGGTTTTTATAACAGCAGGGTGCAGCAGCACATCCACAGAAGGTGACAAGTTCATTATGGGTGGCACGTACCGCCTGGCGGAAAACGAAACCATCGATGGAGACTTATCAATCTTTGGAGGTGCTGTCAGCCTCGAAGAAGGCTCAACCATTAACGGTAATGTTATTCTGATCGGCGGCAGCGTCAACGCGGCTGGAGTTGTCAACGGTGGTATTGACGGCCTTGGCGGCTCAATCAACCTCGGTGACACTGCCATTGTCTATGGTGATATCACCACGGTAGGCGCCACGGTCAACAAGTCTAACTCTGCCATCGTACAGGGGAATGTAACCTCCCAGTCCGAAGGCGGGCTCGAACTTCCTGATCTCCCCAAGATGGTTCAGCCGGCTGCCGTACGTCCATTTGGTGACGTAATGGGCGCGCTGTCCCGCTCTCTTGTTGTTGCCCTTCTGGCAGTCCTGGTAGTCCTCTTCCTGCCCCGCCAGACAAAGAATGTCAGTATTTCCATCGAAGAGAATACAGCTTCCAGCAGCGCGATCGGTTTGTTGACCTGGATACTGGCGCCTTTTGTGATAATTCTTCTAGTGATCACCCTGATCCTTATCCCCATCGCGATGATCGCGGCTCTCGTTTTTGGCCTTGGCGTACTATTCGGGTGGATCGCCATCGGATCCATTCTGGGTGACCGTCTGGCGGTTCTGATGAAAACCCAGTGGGCGCCTGCCGTAACAGCTGGTTTCGGTACGTTCGTTCTGTCGCTGGTTTCAGCCATGTTTGAAGCCATTCCCTGCGTTGGTTGGGTCATTCCGTTCCTGATCATGCTGGTAGCCACTGGCGGCATTGTAATGTCAGTATTTGGAACGCGCGCGATCCGGAAATCGACAGGCGGGCCATCCGTTACGGTGATCAACCCGGGGCCGGTCAATCCACCCCCACCCGTATCAAAGACTGTAGTCGAGACCCGTTTTGTAGAACCGGATGTAGTAGTTCCGCCTGTTGAAGATCCCGTGCCTCCGGTAGAAGAAAGACGCTCTGTATTGAAAAACCGCAAGGGCAAACCGGATGCTGCTTCCAGCCAGGAAGAAAACAAAGAAAGTGAATAACGGAAACAGGAAAATGAAAAAGTTATTACCCTTAATGTTGATCCTCATGGTAGCTTTGTCTTCACTGGCTTGCAGCTTTACGATCCAGGTTCCCGAAACCAAAACCGGGCCGGATTTAACGACCGAGATCGATGAAGCATACCCCGATTCCAGTGCCAGCACTGAATTGTCTATCGAAATGGGCGGCGGTTCCCTTACTATCGGAGAAGGTTCAGGTAAGCTCATCGAAGGGCAGATTACTACCAACGTCCCATCGTGGACCCCGGAAGTCAATCGTTCAGACGAAAAGGTGACCCTGACCCAAAGCAGCACGGATAAATCTTTGACCATCCCTTCCGGAAAGTTAAAGAATGAATGGGACTTAAAGCTGGGAACAAAGGAACCCATCGCGTTGGAAATAAAAGCTGGCGCGTACAAGAGCGATATCACCTTCGGTTCAATTCCTTTGACAGATCTCTCAATCGAAGACGGCGCGTCTCAGACCAGGATTGTTTTTGACAAACCCAACACTCAGGAAATGGATACATTTATCTATCATACCGGAGCATCTCAGGTTGACCTGATCAATCTGGCAAATGCGAATTTTAAAGAGATGATATTTGAAAGCGGCGCCGGATCTTATACACTGGATTTCAACGGAGAATTGAAACAGAATGCGTCGGTTGAAATTGAGAGTGGATTGAGCAACATGAAGATCATCGTTCCCGCGGATATGGATGCCGTAATCTCGCTCTCAGGCGGTGTGAACAATGTGTCATTGAAAGGCACGTGGACGGTCGACTCGAACGAATATAAAACTCAGAGCACAAAAGGTCCCCGTCTGGAAATAAACATTGAAATGGGCGTGGGAAACCTTGAACTGATTAGTCAAAAAA
>CAYQTY010000005.1:0-6860 GCA_964420535.1 uncultured Leptolinea sp.
ATTGGCTGGCAATTTGTGGGCTTGCTCAGCGATATCTACCGCAGCCAGGCGCTGCAGGGCGTTGCGTTCGCGGTCACCGTTGTGGAAACAGCCGCTCAGGTCCATGGGCAGCATTACATTTTCCAGCACGGTCAAGGTGGGAAGCAACTGGAAGAATTGGAAGACAACACCCACCGATTTGCCGCGCCAGATCGCCAGCTGGTTTTCGTTGTAGGCATGGATCGGCGCGTTAACCACCCACATTTCGCCGGTTGTTGGGCGGTCAATCCCGGTGATCATGTTGATCAGCGTGCTTTTTCCGCTGCCCGATTTCCCGACGACGGCAACGAACTCACCTTCGCTGACGTGCAGGTCGATTGCCTTTAAAGCCTGGCACGGTCCACCGCTGCTCTCATACGTTTTTGTCACCTGGTGAATGTCGATCAGCGCGTCTGGAACAGTGGAAGTCAGGCGGGTATTGTTTCTGTTACTGTTAAACATGGTATTTCCTCTCTGTTCTGATTGCGTGTATTATTCTTTAGCTTAAGCCACGCGGGGGTGTGAGTCAGGATACTTAAGAGTGAGAAAAGTTCTATTTATGCGCGTATGTTAGAATGGCGTTAGATTCACCTATACAAGGGCGACAAATAAGAATGGATATTCAGGAACCGCTGCTCCACGTTAAGATCGTCCCTCCACAGATCCGAACCAAACGGATCGAGCGTGAAAGGCTTTTGACCAAACTTGACGGCGTTTTCTCGGTGCCGGTGACGCTGGTATGCGCGCCTGCCGGTTACGGGAAGACAACCTTGCTGGTTGACTGGATGAACCGCTCCAAAGACCCGGTGGTCTGGCTGGCGTTATCCCCGGAAGAGAATGCCCCCGCGCTATTTCTGAATTACCTGATCATGGCTTTGCAGAGTATCCGGCCGGAAGCCGGTCGAACCACGCTGGCGGCCATTAACATCCCTGGTGCGGCAAATCCGGAAAATTGTATGCATTTATTGATCAATGAACTAACCGTTCTTGATCTGCCTTTTGCTTTGATCATGGATGATTTCCACGAGATTACATCGCCTGAAGTGCAGTCAATGGCAGTTCATTTGCTGGAACATCTGCCCCGGCAAATGCATGTTGTTATAGCCACACGAAATGAACCCCCGCTGCCTCTCGCCCGATTACGTGCCAGAGGGCAAATTATGGAACTTAGAATGAGTGACCTGAGTTTCGATCAGGAAGAGATCGTCAACTTTTTCAACCGGGTCATGGATCTGTCTCTTTCAGATGACGCCTGCCATCAACTGGCCTGTCAAACAGAAGGATGGGTGGCAGCCCTTCAATTGGCGGCAATCTCTATGCAGGGTGGTGACGAAAATCTCCTTGCAGCTGTACCATCTGCCGGACGGCATTTCATATTTGATTATCTGGCGGAGGAGGTATTTTCCCGGTTGCCGGAACAAATGCAGGATTTTCTGATCAAGACATCCATCCTGGACGAACTTACAGGTCCTCTATGTGACGCGCTTGTGGATCCTTTCCCGCCGTATAAAACAGGGGCGGAATGTTTGGAAGCATTGGAGCATGCCAATCTATTCACTCAGGCATTGGATGGCAACCATAACTGGTACCGGTACCACGCGCTCTTTTCAGATTTTCTCGAAAACCAACGTGCGCGCGTGAACCCCGACCTGACGATAACTTTGCACCGGAGCGCGGCGGAATGGATGGATAAACACGGGCTGATTGAACAAGCCTGTCACCACGCCATGTTGGCCGGAGACGAGTCACTCACAGCGTGCATCATTGAGAAACAGGCAAAGCTGATGGAATCCCGGGGCGAACTGGGAACATTGGGGCAGTGGCTCAAAAGGCTGCCGGTTGAGATGGTTCTGTCTCGTCCGCGTTTGTGCCTGGCTTCCGCCTGGGTGGCTTTTGGCAGGCTGGACACAGTAACCATACGTAAGTATCTTGACAGGGCTGAAGCCTTGTTGGACATGGACCCTGACCCTGATATAAAGGGCGAATTAATGGCCGCGAGGGCATTTCTGGCTGGCATGACAGATAATGCCAGCGACACAAGTTATTACAGCGAACAAGCCATGGCCTATCTGCGAGATGAATACAGTTACCTGTATGGCCTGTTAAAAATAAATCAATCGTTCCCTGTAATGATGGCCGGCAACCTGACGGCTGCGGTCTCCATGCTCGAGGATGCTGTCAACTTTGCGCGCCGGACAGAAAATGAGTTTATTGCCCTTCTGGGAATGCGCATGCTGGGTGAAGCATACATCATGCAGGGAAAATTAACCTGGGCAGAAAACCTCTTCCTGCAGGGTGATGCGATGATCCGAGAGGCGATGGGCCCGCGGTCACCATTGATTGGCGTGGCAAGAATGGGGCTGGGCGAGGTTTATCACCAGCGTTACCAGATCAAACGGGCAATCATCGAACTGGAAGACGGCATCAATCAGGTGATAGATTGGATGCCGGCTGTCGTTCTTGATGGTTTGATCTGGCTGGCCAATACATATATATCGGCTGGCGAACAGGCTAAAGCACAAAAAACGCTGCAGCGAGCGAAAGAAGTCACTCTCGATGAAAGCCATCCATTGCTTGATGAATGGATGCTGGATATCAGCAAAGTACGGATCAACATTCTTCAGGGAAATTTGGAGGAAGGTATCCGTTGGGCTGAAGCCACGGGGCTGGACCTGAAAAATCCGGTTAACCTGGATACGTTTTACGAAAAAACCCCTGCTTTCTTTCGCGTAGCCGCGCAGATTACCCTGGCACGGTTATTCCTGGTTCTGGGCATTCGTGAAAAGGAACCCGGAGCATTGGAAAATGTTGACCGGATACTGGAAAGGGTTCTTCCATTCACGCGTGTTATGGGTCAAAACAGCCTGTTGATTGAAGGTTTATTGATACAGGCGCAGGCATATGCCGGCCGGCATGAGGAACAATTGGCATTGGAGTGCATTCATAATTCACTGGATCTGGCCGGGCCGGAAGGTGCTATTTGTCCGTTCCTCGATGAAGGAGAGCCAGTATTGTCTTTAATAGAATTGCGTAATTCTCCGGAAATCCCATTGAGCGAAAAAGAGTTTATCCGATCTATCCTCTCTGCCCGGCCCCAAAATACACAGGTAGAACAAGTAGTTAATCAACCGATAGAAGCATTATCATTTCGGGAGATTGAAGTACTGCGATGGATGTCGCAAGGCAAATCAAACCAGGAAATTGCTGAAGGGTTGGTTCTCTCACTCAACACAGTCAAGAAACACGTGAGTTCAATTATGGGCAAATTGGGGGCAAAAAACCGGTCAACCGCCGTTCTAAATGGTAAGAAATATAACCTAATAGGTTGATCTTAAAAAGTTTACCCGAAAATTTCCACCCGGTTACGCCCGTTATTTTTGGCTTTATACAGGGCGGTATCAGCACGGTTGAATAGATCATCTAGATTTTTAATTTCTGCGGTAAAGTCAGCCACGCCAAGGCTGGCCGTCATGGTTATGCAGGCTTCCATTTCCTGCCCGCATTGTAATTCTTCGATGGATTTCCGGATCCGCCCGGCAATAACCAGTGCTTCTTCCAATCGGGTATTGGGGAGCAGGATGCCGAATTCTTCCCCGCCCAGGCGGCCGGGCATGTCAACCTCGCGTACCTGTTCCTTAAGTACCCGGGCAACACACTGAAGCGCCAGGTCTCCGCGGGCGTGCCCGTATGTGTCATTGATATTCTTGAAGCGGTCAATATCCAACATCAACATCGAAAGCGGTGACCCGTACCGTTTGCTGCGGCTGATCTCTTCCGCACCGCGTAAAAAGAATGCCCGGCGGTTGGGAAGTTTGGTCAACTCATCTGTCAGGGCAAGAGCGGCTAACTTTTCGTTCAACTTCTGGATCTGCTCATCCGCCCGCTTTTTCTCCACAATAGACCATACCAGACTGGCAATGTATTCCACCACGTCGGCGTCTTTCTGATCATACTCATTGGGTTTGTTCCCCACACCCAGAATGGAGACGATCCGGTCCTGTTGGAAAATTGGCACAAGCAGTTCGCGGATCACCGGCGCGTGACCTTCCGGCAGGCCATGACGGTTCGGCACGGCGGTATAGTCATTGTGGATGACGATCTTGCGCTCGCGGATGCAGTCAACCCAGACGCCGGCCATATCAATAGAGTAATGCATGCCCGTGCCTTCCGCGCGGCAATATTCATTTAATGTCTTCTTGGACCATGCCTGAAGTGACAGCGAATTAGTCTCTTCGTCCACCAGATGATAGAAAGATATCTGGCTACCAGTGATGATTTCGATCTCATCCAGAGCTTCTTGCATCACTTCAATGGCGGTATGTGTAAGCGAGTATTCCCATAATTTCAGACGCAGATGAAGGATGTTCTCCATGTGGATACGTTCGGTAACATCTTCGATCACTGACAACATACATTCATCGTTGCCCAGTTGGATCTGTTCACAGGATATTTCACCGGTAAACATATTCCCGTGTTTCACTCTGAATTGATATTGGGCGTTCTTGACAAATGAATCCGCGCGCATTTTTTGAATGAAGGACTCTCTATCCGCCGGATTGCCCCATATCTGCAGTTCCAGCGTGGTTTTATTCATCAATTCCTCGCGCGTATATCCGGTGGTTTTTAAAAAGCTGTCGTTAACTTCAATGATCTTCCCGTCAGAAATCCGGCTGATCAATATTGAATCCGGGCTGGCCTGGAATGCTTTAGCAAATTTCTCCCGGTTGAGGTCCAGTTCTCCTTCCGCCGTTTCACGTTTAATGATGTCAGCTTCCAGGTCGATCATCAACCGCCGGTTGACCAACAGGAAGAGGGCGATGGTCAGAATGACGTACATCAACTGGAACCCCAGGTATAAATAGGCTTCATAAAAAGCGGAATGTTGCGGATTCACTCAGGGGTAGATCAGTAGATTCAGAATAATCCGGATGATTGCCAGAACGCCAAATACACTGGTAATTCCGCCGATCTGATTTGATATTTTTCTGGTTGCAGAATCCACCCGGAAAAATAACAACCAGCCCAGTTGGATCGAGAAGAAAACCAGCATGGCGGAGAATAGAACATTCCGGATGCCGAAGTTCGGGGATATATATATGAAAAACACCTGGAGGAACAGGTAAAGAACCATCAGGGCATATATATGTGGAGGTGTTTTCTTGATGCCGCACAGAAAAATGGCCAATCCCTTGTACAACAGGTATGTACCAGCGATCAAGAAAAGGCCACCCAACAGCATGGAAAAGAAATCCGGTATTACCCCCCGGCCGGATAGCATAAGAATTCCAAAAAAGTTACTGATAAAGCTGAGAGCCCAGTACCCCAGCCCTTCATACCGGCGGCGGTTCTGCCACCAAAGGTTGGCAAGCACTATCCCGCAAACCAGATTGCCGAATATATACGTAACAAGTATGGTACGCAAATCAAGTATGGGCATTGAACACCGGATAATCAGTTGAAGATATTAAATCCGTATATCCGTTCCATGTTTTGTGCCAACTAGTAAAATGGCCAGATTAGTACATTCACTTTGTCCGGAGATGATATGCCGGATGCCTTAGTGAATGGTCTCTTCCAGCCATTGGACCATGGGAGCCGGGTCTATGGCTCGGCTGACGACCACTGCCTGGTAGTATGTGGAGATAACCTGTGGTTTGCGAATGTCTTTGCCGGGGAACTCCTGCTTCGCCACCATCTTACCGCGCGCGGGGTCTACCAGTGTTATTATGCAGCCGGTGCGTGAAAGCGCCGGGTCGGGGCTGTCACCGGTGACGCCGCATTCCAACTGCGCGGCGATCGTCACCTCGTCCGGATTGGCGGGCTGCACGCGTTGATCCAGCAGATACTGCAGGCCGGCGATGGTCTGAGCGTTCTTGTCGATCACAATGACCCGGCCGGAGATGTCCGGATTGTCACCCGGAATGCTGGAATATTCCGCCAGGTATTCACCAAGGCGCGGCGTGAAGTAGGATTCGAATTCGGCTCGCTGGCGTGCCTCTTCGGCGGTGCGCGTCTGCTCGCTGATGAACCACGCGCCGGCGCCAACCAGAACCATTAATGTGATGATGATCCCGGCTGCGATGAACAGAACGCGGGGGGTAAGTCCCTTTTTCTCCGGTTTATAGTTGTCCGGATTTTCGTCACGCTCGGGGGCTGCCGGCACGATCCCGGTGATCTTCTGGCGCACCTGTTCAAAGGGATAGGTATTCACACCGTGGGAAAAGAGGAATATGCGCCGGTCGCCGGATTGCGCCGGATTCATCTTCCAGGCGCCGCCTTTATTGCGGCGCTGGGTTTCTCCCAGATAGGCGCCCCAAAGCTGAACAGTTTTCTCCAGACCTTCGCTGGAAACGTTACCTGCCTCGTAGCTCTTGCGGGCCTGATCAATCAGGTGCCCAAGCTTGGACATGCTGGCCATGGAAAAATCCAGCGCCAGGTTAAACCGGTCGCGGGCGATGGTCACCGCCTGCCGGGTAAGATCTTCGATGATCTGGTTTACTGTAGGTCCTGCTTCACTCATAGTGCCCCGCCTGATACATACAGAGAGAATGAACGACAGAATTAATTGTATCATTCTCCCGGAATGTGAAAATGGGGACTGGCTGGAAGATCAGTTATTGGACTGAAAATCGACTACGCAGACCTTTTCCAGGTTGGGGTCAAGGTACGTACGGCAGAACTTTTGGTGTAATGGGTGAGGCAGGTATTGGTCGCGGCCGGTTGCATCGGCGAAGGTGACGATAAAGCAGTGCGTAAAGCCTTCGTTCAGGTTCTCCGGGCTGGAATTGATCCCCCACTCGAACCCGGTGACGAAGGGAAGCTGTTTACAAAGGTCGCGAAAA
>CAYQTY010000005.1:6870-8343 GCA_964420535.1 uncultured Leptolinea sp.
GGAGCGGACGGTTTCAGCGGGGCTTTTGTTAAAGAATTTGAAAAGGACAACATGCCTGTATAAATCGGAAATCTGGCTCATTTGTATCCTCCTGTTGTAACGCGGGTGATTATTCGTTATAATAACACAGAGTAACCGGTTTAGTAAACCGGTTACTTTACAGGAGACGAATGAAGGTCACGATATCTGATATTGCCCGGCAGGCTGGAGTTTCCAAAGCCACGGTTTCGCGCGTGTTGAACAACCGTGCTGAAGGTGTTGGCCCCGAAACCCGCCAGCGCATTCAGGATCTGCTGCGGGAAACCGGCTTTCAACCCAGCGGCTTTGCCCGCGGGCTGGCTACCGGGAAATCCGCGTCGGTGGGTGTGATCATCCCGGACATTGCCAATCCCTTTTATTCGCTTCTGGTACGCGGCGCGGAAGACACGTTGAAGAAAGCCGGTTACAGTCTGTTCCTGTGCAACTCGGATCTGGATATTAAAAAGGAAAAAGAATACGTATCTATCCTGATCGAAAAAGGCGTTGACGGCGTCATTCTGGATTCGGCCGAATCGGATTGTGACTGCCAGTTGGAATTGCTGGACGATGCGGAGATCCCGTACATTTTGATCGACCGGATCATCGAAGACCCCTCGAAATACGCCGGTGTATATGTTGATAATCTGGAAGGCGGCAGGAGAGCGGCGGAATTCCTGCTCTCACGCCCCGGCAGTTCATTGATTTTCATCAACGGACCGATCGAACTGTCACAATCGCGGCTGCGACAGGAGGGCGTGGAACTGGCCGTCAGGCAATTGGGGCTTTTACCGGAATGTGTGGAGATCCTCTATGGCGATTATTCCATGGAAAGCGGCCGGAACCTGATGGAAGAATGCCTGCGAAGGCATTCCATGCCCGGCGGAGCCGTATCGTTCACCGGTGTTTTCACGGCAAATGACCTGATCGCCTTCGGCGCCATGCGGGCGCTGAAACAGGCTCGTATATCCGTGCCTGACCAGGTGGAAGTCATCGGGTTTGATGATATTGAAATGGCGGAACTGGTTGACCCGCCGCTTTCAACCGTCTCGCAGCCGGCGATTGAAATGGGATCGCGCAGCGCCGCCATGCTTCTGCATATGATGAATGGTAAGAAGCCGCGCCAGAAGACGATCACCCTGGAGACAAAGCTGGTATTGCGCGGAACAACCCGCGCTCCCGGCTAACCCAGGCTGAAAGAAGCAAAGCATTCGTACGAAAGAACTGTACCAACAGCACAGATAAGGAGAAAGAATATGGAAAATTTTGTTTTTCAAAACCCCACAAAGATCCTCTTCGGACGCGGCATGGAAGAACATGTCGGCGCGGAGACGGCCGTCTACAGTAAGAAGGTCTTACTGCATTATGGCGGCGGCAGTATCAAATCGTCCGGCTTGTATGACCGTATCACCGCGTCACTGAAGAAAGCCGGGGTTGAGTGGGTGGAACTCGCCGGAG
>CAYQTY010000005.1:8353-26731 GCA_964420535.1 uncultured Leptolinea sp.
GTTAAGCCTGGTGTATGAAGGCGTTAAACTGGTTAAAGAGCATAACCTAGGCCTGATCCTGGCGGTGGGCGGCGGCAGTGTGATTGACTCAGCCAAAGCCATCGCCATGGGCGCCGTGATTGATGGCGATGTGTGGGATTTCTACCTCGGTAAGGGCGAGCCCAAAGCTGCCCTCCCTATAGGCACTGTGTTGACCATCCCCGCGGCCGGCAGCGAAGCCAGCACCGGCACCGTGATCACCAACGAAGATGGCTGGTTCAAACGTGCCGTCAATTCTGAATTGATCTACCCGCGTTTCTCCATTCTCAACCCGGAACTGGCTTTCTCGCTGCCAAAATTCCAGGTTGCCTGCGGTGTTACCGATATCATGGCACACCTGATGGAACGCTACTTTACCAATGTGACGCACGTCGCCTTCATGGACCGCATGCTGGAAGCCGCCATGAAAACCCTCATCTGCCAGGCGCCAATTGTTCTGGAAGACCCGCATAATTACGATGCCTGGGCTGAACTGATGTGGACGGGAACCATCGCACACAACAACCTGCTGAATACCGGCCGGGTGGGTGACTGGGCGTCGCACGACATTGAACATGAGATCAGCGGTATCTACGATATCGCCCATGGCGCCGGACTGGCCATTGTATTCCCGGCCTGGATGAAACACGTATACAAACACGATATCAACCGTTTCGCCCAGTGGGCTATCCGCGTGTGGAACGTGGATATGGATGTGTTCGACCCCGAACGCGTGGCACGAACCGGTATTGACCGGATGGAAGCCTTCTTCCGCTCCATGGGTCTGGTCACCCGGCTGGCGGACGCGGGTATCGCCGGTGACCGCATTGACGAAATGGCTTCAAAGGCTACCGATGGCAACACCCGCCGATTCGGCAGCTTTGTCCCGTTGGATAAGGATGCTGTCAAGAAAATCCTTACACTCGCGGAAAAATAAAGTAATTAGCGATCAAAACCGCCGGTCCTACCGGCGGTTTTGGTTAATTTGTTGTCCGTACCAGCACTTTTGCCTCTGATACCCACCCGTCCATTTTTTTCGTCAGGCCAAGATTTTCAAGATAAGCCATGTCTAGATATGGTTCCATATTCATTTCCATGTCCCGTTCACACATCGTGACCAGTCCATTCGCGATATGAAGGGCTGTCACGATTTCCGCTTTGTTTGAAACCACCTTCGCGGGGTGATGGTGGAAAGCAACGGCTTCAAGGATCACATTAGGCAGTCCCCACATACCCAGCAGGTAGGCACCCATTTCTTCATGCGACGTTTTTAGAACGTTATATTCCGATTCAATGGTCATAATCCCGTTCTTCCCGGGAATAACCTTCTGGAAGAAACTAGGAATGTTGAAAAATAACAGTTTTCCGGTGTCGTGTAATACCCCGGCGATACGGGTGTCTTCCTGTTCCTGCAAGTTCAAGCCGATCTCACGGGCGATCTTGAAACCTAGATTGCTGACCACCAGACTGTGCTTCCACATCCGTTCGATGGATATCAGCCGGTTTGCCTGCCCCTGGTATTGAGCGAAAATATGAATACCTAGAACAAGCGCCTTAACCGTGTTAAAACCTAAAAGAGAAACCGCCCGTTGTGGATTGCTTACAGAATCAGGCAGGCCGAAGAAGGCCGAATTGACGAGCTGCAGGATTTTGCTGGTCATCGCCGCGTCTTGCGAGATGATCTCTCCGATCGCCTGTGAACTGGCATTTTCTGAATCCAGCTCCCGCACCAGGCGGTTATACAGCAATGGTACGCTGGGCAACGTTTTTATGGAGGTAATAATGTTCCGGAGCTGCGGGTCTAAAAGCCGGTCACGCAGGCAGCATACCCGTTCAACGATCGTGAAAAGATTGTCAACGCTGCCGTTCCGGGGGATCATCTGGTGCACTAGGTTGGTGGAGCGGATGGTCTGATGGCTGGTCTTGTTATCTGAGAAGGCGAAACGCACAACCCCCGGATTCATTTGACTGACGATATTCAGGAACTGAAACCCGTCCATACCGGCAACATTGATATCCGTGATGAGCGAGTCGTATTGTTTTTGAGAAAGCATGTTAAGCGCGTCTGACGTGGATCGGGCAAACTCGATTTTCCAAACATCAAAACAAGCCTGTAACGATTCATTCAACTTCTTTTCGAATGCCAGGTCGTTTGTCACAAATAATATGTGGTGGATTTTTTGATCCATATAGATAAAACCCTCTTATTTAAAGTTTGAAGGAACCCGGCAACATTTAAAGCATGGGGTCAGAGATCGACTTCAATGAACAATGGAGTGACCAGAGCCTGAGACCGGAAATAATTGAAAAGCTTGTACAGCAGAACTTCGGTGACGATCGTATCTTTGGCAACAACCAGAATTCCATTTCTGTCGACAACATCCCTTGCCAGAACCATGCCAGTCTTGAGATCGTCGATAAAAATTTGTTTTTCGCCCATATTGGGTTTAGTGGCGTAATATGCCAGTTGTTCGTCAATCTGCAGTACTTTTGTACAGAATACTTCAAATATCTGAGGGTCGTAGTCAGGCTCTCTGGCCTTCATGGCTTTTATCCCCGCAACGGAGCTGAGAAGATTCCCGCGAAAACGGTCATAATCCAGCACAATTTTTAGGATACGGGAAATAACAGGGATGTCTTTTCCAGACGGTGAACCGGGATCTGATTTCTTTACGTAGGTGCAACTCTGATCACCTACAGCCTCAGCTATAGATTCCAGGCGGGGGATATTCATGATGAGCTGACGTCCCACCCGGGGGATCGAGTTGATCATCTCACGTTCGCCATCCAGTAGTTCCTTCCCCTGAAAGTTCTTTAGTAGAAGCTCCTGAGGTATCGTCACCGCGCCAACTTGCGATAATAAAGCCGCCAGTTCAATTTCCCACATCTGGTCTTGCATATCCAATGATTCCGCCAGATTACGGGCCAATTTTCGAAGCCTGTTTGCCCGCGATGAAATGTACGGGCTCTGCGCTTCGAGGATATCAATCATTACTTTAATGCTGCCATTCAAGGTCTTTGAAAGCAATTCCCGTTCACCCAGAATTAGCTGGTTGTACCGAAGAGAATCTTTTACTGCCTGAATGAAAACGTCTGATGGACAAGGTTTCAGTAAGAACCTGAAAATGCTGCCTCTATTTACCGCTTCCAGAGCCATCCCAAGGTCAGCCGCACCGGTTAATAATACCCGGGTGGTATCCGGTGCAATTTCCCTGACCTTTACCAGAAGGTCAATTCCATTCATGCCGGGCATGTGGTAATCGGAAATGATCACATTGGGGGCGGTCTTTTCCCTGATGATACGAAGTGCCTCGATGCCGTCTTTCGCGGTAAAAATCTCTCCGAGGTCTTCTTCGAAAAGCGTACGTGACAGAGAAGAGAGAACATTTACTTCATCATCAACGATCAAGATCATTCCATCAGCCATAGGGTTTCCCTCGTGTAGAACTACGCTTCACCATTTGATTCTGAACTGATATAAACACGCCGGGCGATCTCCGCCCATTCGTCGAGTTGGTTGACGAGCCCGATCCTCTCCAGGTATGCCATATCCATATACTTCGCATAATTGGGTTCCATTTCATTATGCACCATGTTGGCTAAACTGTTGGCGACATATAAAGCGGATAACAGATCCGGATTTTCCTTAACATTTGAAAAAGGCCGGTGATGAAACGTGACGACATCCACAATGGCAGTAGGCAGCCCCCACATGCCAAGAAGGTATCCTCCAATTTCGGCATGGGATGTTTTTAGAACGCTATATTCCATCTCAAGTGACGCTCCCCCTTTTCGCACAACCGGAACTTTTGCGGTAAATTCCGGCATACTTAATAAAGCCAGTTTCCCAATGTCATGTAATATTCCTGATACTCTGGCGTTTTCTTGATCTTGAACTGACAGGTGGATTTGTTGCGCCAGTTTGTTGGCAATACCGCTCACCAGTAGACTATGTTTCCAAATCGTGTTGATGGTAACTGGAAAATTGCCATGATCCTCGTATTCAGAGAACACATGTATTCCAAGTACCAGCGCCTTGACAGTGTTTAATCCCAAAATGGTAACAGCCCGATGCGGGCTGCTGATCGTATCAGGCAATCCGAAAAACGCCGAATTGACCAGTTGGAGTATCTTGGCTGTCATCGCTGTGTCTTTTGCGATGATATTCCCCACAGTCTGCGTGCTCGCGTTGGGCGAATCCAGCTCTTTAAGTAATTGGTTATATAAAGCCGGGACACTGGGCAACTGTTTGATCTCTGTGACCAACTGGCGCAATTTAGGATCAGTTAACTGGTCACGCAAACGGCAAGCCCGTTCAACGATCGTGAAGATGTGGTCAATATCAGAGGGTTTGGCAATCATCTGGTGGGCGATGGTTGTTGAATGCATTACCTGAGTATCCGTGACATGACCGGAAAGGACAAAACGCATCACCCCGGGCGATGTCTTGCTGACCAAATCAAGAAGCTGGTTTCCATCCATCACCGGCATGTGCATATCTGTGACAATGGCATCAAATGGTCTCTCTGCAAGTTTCTGTAACGCATCCTTGCCGCTGGAAGCAAAATCAGCCTTCCAGTAATCACTGTACTCATCCAGAGACCGCTTTAATCCCTGAAGTACCATGGGTTCATCGTCAACAAATAGAATGGAGTGGATTTCGTTTTCCATCACGCTTCTTCTTCTGGAACGTCGATCGGTAATTCGATTGTAAAAGTTGTGCCCTCGCCCGCCATTGAATCTACGTAAATTCTTCCTTTGTGCTTTTGGACAACGATCTGGTGGGCTAATGAAAGTCCCTGACCTGTGCCTTTCCCCACGCCTTTTGTTGTGAAGAATGGATCAAATATTCTTTGCCTGATTTCTTCGGGGATGCCAACCCCTGAATCTTGAATTTTGATGTGAATGTGGTTTTCTTTTTTGAGGGTGCTGATTGTGATCTTCCCTTTTTCACCTGTCTCTGGAGGGTGCTTTTCTTGTATTGCCTGAACCGCGTTAATGATCATATTGAGAACGACTTGATTGATTTCATCGATCTGGCAATATATAGTAGGCAGAAGCGGATCAAGGTTGGTATCGAGTTCGGCTGAATACTTCCATTCATTTCGCGAAATGGCGACTGTAGTCTCGATACCGTGGTTGATATCTGCCAGCTTTTTTTCTCTTTCTGACGGATGTGAAAATTCACGCATGGCCATCACGATCTTGCGGACACGTTCAACCCCTTCAAGAGATTCGTTGACCGCCACCGCGCTTTCGCCCAGATAATGCGCGATGCGGGTGCTTTTTTTAATATCTTCCAACTTATCCAGTTGTGACTGTTCAATTATCCCGCCATCCACCGGCACAATATTCTGGTAGGCATTCAGAACTTCATCAAACCGGGTGATCGTTTTTTGAAGGTACCGGAGATTGTCCCCCACATACTGGATCGGGGTATTGATCTCGTGCGCGATCCCGGCGGCCATTTGACCGATGGCTTCCATTTTTTGCGAAAGCGCTGTCTGGGCTTCCGCTTTCATCCTTTCGGTCACATCCTGGAACACGATCACATGTCCCATGGTTGTTTCCTCCGGGGTTTTTAATTCCGCGATGCTGCCCGATACAAGGATCCGGTTACCGGATTTCTGTATGAGCGCGGGGGATTTGTAACTGGGATCTTGCTCCTGCAGCAGTGAATACTTTTCCAAACCTTCTATCACGTTATGAACAGGATGATGCGTATTAGGGTCCAGAATACGGAACACTTCATCCAGTGGTTTGTTAGGGATTTCTTGCGTTTCATATCCTGTGATTATTTCGGCTGACCGGTTGAACAGGATAATTTTGCCTTCATTATCGGTGATGATCACTCCTTCGGCGAGACTCATGAGAGTTGTTGATAAAAGCTCCTTTTCAGCCGCCAGCAATGCCTGGAATGAGGTTCGCTGATTGATCTCTTCCTGGAGGTTGCGGTTGGAGAGTTTTAGTTTTTCTGTCAATCGCGACCGAAGAATTGCGTTACCGGCTAATTGAAGGATTACGCTCATCAATCTTTGTTCGATTTCATTGAACATGCGCGGAGCGAGGACAAACAAACTGAAAACACCAATTACCCCTTCCTGGCATTCAATGGGGAAGAACCCGCCATTTTGATCATCAGGGATGTGATCTCGCAGCCGTTTCACGAGATATTTATCTTTACGCATATTTTGGGCAAAATATGGTTTTTTGGTGGTGAAAACGTGCCCATTTATACCTTCATCCGGATCCAGTGTCAGTTCCCCCAGTTGTGCATACCATCCGGCAGCCGCACACAAAACCAGTTTATTTGTTTCCGGCTCATAGAGGAATATGCTTCCGTCCTTACATCCAATAGTCTTCATGGTTTCAGATAATAATTTTTGCAGTAATTCTTGAACGGATTCAGCAGACCGCAGAAAGTTGGAAAGATGGTAGACCGTCTCCATCTCCAATATACGCTGTTTCAATGCCAGTTCAGTTTCTTTGCGTTTCGTAATATTATGAGAGATTCCGAACGTCCCGATGATTTCACCGGCACTGTTCCTGAAGGGCATCTTCGAGGTAGATATCCAACGGGTGTGCCCGTCAGGGAAGGTTTCTTTTTCTTCAAAATCGATCATGGCCTGACCGGTTTGAATGATCTGTTGTTCAGACTCCAACGCCGGTCGGGCATGTTCGTCGGTGAAAAAATCAAAATCGGTTTTTCCGACAGCCTGATTCACATCTTTCAACCCGAAAATAGCGGCTTCCGCTTTATTGATACGGATGAACCTGCTCTGCAAATTTTTAAAGTAGATCGCATCGGGGATATTGTCCATCAATACCTGGAAAAGATTCCGTTCTTCCCGGATTATGGCTTCCGAGCGTTTACGGTCTGTAATATCACGGGTTATTCCGATGACCTGTAAATTCCCCCGGTCATCATAAACTTGAGACACTGTAACCTCAGTAGCTACTGTAGACCCATCTTTGCGGAATTGGTCAAGTTCTAAAACAAACGATGTGGATGTTTTCCCTTCTATGTAATCAGGGATACTGTTCACGAGCAAGGTTTTTACTCTTTTGTACGAGTCAGGCGTGAGAACGTCTGACATTTTGTGTTTCATCATCTCCTCTACAGTGTAACCCCGGAGTTTTTTAATCGACGGACTGATAAATGTAAATGTTTCAGTTTTTACATCCATCACCCAGATCACATCATTGCTGTTTTCTGATATCAGTTTATATTTATGATTGGCCTGAGAAATCTCTTCTTCCACCCGCTTTCGATGTGTGATGTCTTGCATTGTTCCAATGGCTGAAACCGGCTCTTTCTGTTCATCAAGGTTTACATTCCCTTTGATGTTTATCCATAAGACATCTCCATTGGGATCATGAATGCGGTATTCAATATCAAACAATCCTCCTGCGGATGTGGCTTTTTGGATTTCTCCTATGACACGTTTTTTATCTTCAGGGAGAATGCATTGGATAATAGCTTCATTTGTGGGGATAAATTCTCCCTTTATCCTTTGAAATATCCGGAAGGTTTCATCAGACCAGAAGAGTGTATCTGTAGTAATATCCCATTCCCAAATCCCTACCTGAGCCGATTGCTGCGCCAGCCTGTTTCTTGATTCTGATTTCTGCAAATCCGCTTCCAACTGAGTTTGACGGGCACGCACCCGGATGGCCTTTATGGTGAATGAGAGGTCATTCATAAGGTTCTTAAGGAGTTCAACTTCCTCCTGTTGAAACGCGTCGGCATTCCGCGCGTACAAAGTAAACACCCCGGTTACCCGGCTGTCTATAATTATTGGCAGCGCGATGGAAGCGTTGTATCCACGCTTGATGGCTTCATTGCGGTTGCATCGAAACCGTGGGTCTTTTTGAATGTTCTGGGCAATACAAACCTGCCCGGTACGAAATGATGTTCCGGTTGGATCATTTCCGCATTCCGATTCGTCCCAGGATAGATTGGCGGACTTCAGGTACCCCTTTTCAAATCCGTACAGCGCCAGGGGGTTTATCATTTTCTCGTTCCGGTTTTCCGAATAACCTACCCAGGCCATGCGGTAATTGCCGATTTCGACGCAGATCCGGCAGATTTCTTGAAGTAATTCCACCTCATTATCTATCTTAACCAGAGCTTGATCACAGGAGCTTAGTAAGAAGAATGCCCTTGTTTTTCGTTGCAGGGCTTCATCTGCCAGTTTGCGTTCCGTAATATCGCGTGAGGTTCCCACTGTTGTAAAAGGAACAGTACCGGATTCGGTTTGGTGATATTGGACAATCGCGTTGACAAAAAGCCAGCGAACAGAACCATCCGGTTGGATCACCCGGAATTCTGTGCTGACGGGTGACAATTCCCCGGTTTGCATTACGGATGACGCTTCATTGATGACACGATCTTTGTCATCCGGATGGATATGTCTCAATATCTTTCCGGAGTTTATTTTCGCGTTTCTTAATCCGATATGCCTTCGGGTTGTATCGTCAAGGTAAAACGTCTGGGATTCGAAAGAATGTTTCCAAATTCCTAAATCAGAAGCAACCATAGCCAGATTAAGAAATGTTTCATACTTGCCAAACGTTTCAACAACTGTTTTAAACGGTGATATGTCTGTTAGCGTGATGACTGATGTGCCGGGTTTGTTCCCTGGGTAGCAGCTAATGAGCAGCCATTTATATTTCCCGGTGACAGTATTGAGAAAACCGATGGTCAAATTCTGGATAGGCGTCCCTTTTTTTTGCGTTATGATCGCGGGGTTCTGCTCCGGGGGGATTTCGTTGCCTACATCCGAAAAAAACTTGAATCCGGGATGAACAAAGAGTTGACCCACCATCTCATTCTGTGGAGCCCCTAAAATTTGAGTGGAGGCCTGATTTGCCTGGGTGACGATCCCCCGATCGTCTATATACACAACCCCGATAGCAATGAGGTTGTGCAGGTTTTTTATTTGTTCAACATCGCCCAGATGTTCTGACACATCCGTTAAATTTCCCGCCGTACCGAGTGATGCCAATGAGTCGGGTGCGCTTGTATCTGCATTTGTTTTCAACGTGTTAACTTTGGGCTGATGGGGCTCCTTCATCGGGATCCGATCCTTTCAACAGTTGAAAATTTCCTGACAATATATTTGATTTTCTTTATATTACTTATCTACATACCTTCAGAATACTTCATTTTTTCATTTCTGTCATTCAGTATGGGTTCATGTCTCATGTTGTTCTTATCTTTCGAGAACTCGTTGCTGTTGCAATTCAGACTGCAAATAATTTGAAAAAATACCCGTTTACCACTGAGGATAAACGGGTAGAGATTATTTACTATCGATCGATAAGGAGGTTTATTTCTTCCGCGGAAACCAGGGAATAAACTCACTGGTTGTATCGATGTATTCTTTGTACCCGGGTTTCTCATCACGCAGGGTTTTTTCCAGCAGGGTGACTCCCGAGACGCGCATCAGGAACAGGGTCATCAAAATGGGGCTAAAAACCGTCCACCAACTACCGGCGGCTGCTGCGATCAGGTAGTAACCCCACCACTGTGTGGCATCGCCAAAGTAATTCGGGTGGCGGGTGAACCGCCAGACTCCGGTGTTAAGAACCTTACCTTTATTAACCGGGTTCGCTTTAAACCGGGCAAGCTGCCAGTCTCCAACAGCTTCAAAGAAGAAGCCAACCACCCAAACGGCCGCAGCCAGATAGTCCAACCAGAATAATGGTGAATTTGTCAGTTGCGCGGCCAGTAGCGGAGCGGAAATGATCCACATCAGAAAACCCTGCAGCAGGAAGACCCTATAGTAACTTCTCAGCCACCAGGACTTCCCGTTTTCCTGACGCCATTTCTGGTAACGGAAATCTTCCGGCTTATCACGATTGCGTATGAAGATATGCAGGGTAAGGCGCAATCCCCAGATGGTGACCAACGCGCAGATCAATAATTTTCGTTCAAACGGACCGTCGGGCGTTATAAAAAATGCCACCCAGGATGAAATCACGAATCCTGTTCCCCAGAAAATATCAACAATGCTTGAGTTCTTAAGGGGGAGACTTACCAGCCAGAGGATCGTCATCAACAGGAGTATTACAAGGCCCACGAAAAGGAAAGCGGCCGGGAACGACATGGTAATTCTCCTTTAGGTTTATTCGGCAGCAGTTACTATTGCGAACCCTATGGCATCCGGGCCAATATGCGCGCCAATAACCGGGGTGATATCTTCAACCAGTATATCGACTTTTGGCAGATGAGCCGCGGCAATTTTCTTGAACTCATTTAACCGGTCCAATGTTGCGTGTGTATGCACAATGGCTATTTTTTCCAACCGGCCGAATGAATCGAGCATTTCCAGCACGCGTTTTATCGCCCGGTCGCGTGTACGAACCCTCTCGGTACCGGGTTTGCCATTGTACATGGTCAATATCGGTTTGATCTGCAATATGGAGGCGAAGTTCGCCACATATTTGTTCATGCGGCCGCTGCGTTTGAGGAATTCAAGCGTATCCAGGGCGGCAAAAACATGCGTCCTCTCGATCTGCGACCGGAGTGCCGCCATAATCTCAGGGACCGATTTGCCGGCCTCGGCAAGCTCTGCCGCGGTTTGCACCAGAAAGCCGGTTCCCAGGCTCAATTGGTGTGAATCAATCACGGTTACGTGTACATTTTCCATTGTCTCTGCCGCTACGCGGGCTACGTCCATAACGCCGCTTAACGAAGCGGAAATGTGGATAGACAAAATCTCAGTTGCGCCTTCATCTGCCAGAGTATTGTAGGCGGCCGTGAACCGCCCAATCGATGGTACTGCCGTTGTCGGATGTTCTGGGAAGTCCGGAAGACGGGTATAAAACTCTTCACGGGTAATATCCACACCGTCCAGATACCCCTGGCGCCCCGTGTTAATATAAAGAGGCACGACATGGATGCCGTATTTGGCGATAATGCTGGCCGGCAGATCGCATGTGCTATCTGTGACAATACGTATGGTCATTTATTTCTCCTAAAAGATGAGAATTACACCAAACACAATTTCAACGATCAGGCTGATCCAATTGGACCGGTCGTATGATTTATCCATGATGATAGAGAAAAACCGGGCAATTGCAATAGCCAGATAGGCATATCCCAGCATCCTATACGCGGGTAAGCCAAGAAAATACGGGGTGATACCCAGGGCAATGAACAGTCCGCCAAAAATGGAGCGAATTTCAGAAATACCGCGCGCCCCTTCAGCCGTCAAACCGGTGAAGCCGAACGCCGCTGAAGGTTTGATGAGAGCCAATAAACCGGTTGCCACGGTGGCCCCGGCCACTATCATATGCAGGATTGTTAAAATTTCCATATTATTACCCTTCTGAATTCAATTCATCCAGCAGACCGAACAACTCACTGTTCTCCGGAATATCGGCCATCGAATGGCCGTAATGCACAAAACGGGCTGTACCTCTTTTATCAACGATCACCTGGGCGGGCATGCGTCCCAGCTTGAACAAGTTGACTTCCTGTCCGTATAGTTTTAAAACACTGGATTTCGGATCCGGTATCCCGATGAACGGAAGTTCATTCTTTTTGAAGTAATTTCCAAACGCTTCGGCATTTTCAGGTCCAACGACAATCACTTTCGTGTTTCGTTTTTCAAATTCTTGATAGTCTAGACGCAACTGCGCCATATGCCTCTGGCAGAATGGTCAGGTAAAGGTGCGGTTGAAAACTAAAAGTACATTGGATTGGTCTTTGTAGTCAGATAACCGGATCTGGTTCCCCTGATAATCCGGGAGAGTGAAATCCGGAGCGGATGTATTCAATTCAACTTTTGACATAATTACCTCCTCTTTACAAATATTATACAAAATCTCCAATTTGTTTGCCGGGTTTGTACAAGGCAATAAAAAAGGCCGCCATTTCTGGCGGTCTTTTTGTTGGTATTCATATTCGGGTTAGCCGATGAATTGATCCAGTTCGGCGTGAACGTCCCATCCGGAATGGATACGTTGAAGGGTTTCATCCCAACCGCGTATCCCACTGATGGCATCTGTGGCTTCCACGCAGCACGCGCCGACGCCCAGCGCGGCTTTCATTGCATCCAGTGGCGCGAGATCGCGTAAAACAGCGGAGAGGAACCCGGCTACGGTTACGTCACCCGCGCCGGTCGTTCCGGCCACGTTGACTTTGAAGCAGGGCTGCCAGGCACAAAAATTTGCCCATTCGACCGGGCTTCTCCGGAAAGCAGTGCCCATATCAGACAGCGTTTTCCGGTCAGCGGCTCGCAGGAATAAGCCCCGGCTGCCCAACTTTAGAAGCACCAGTTTTGCGCCCATCTCCAGTAACATCCGGCTGATTCCCATGAGCGCGTCTCTGGTTAGAGGGGTGTTCGTCTTTTTCCAAAGCATATACGATATCTCGTCAAAACTGGGAACGAAGATATCCACACAGGGCAGCACGTTGCGCAAAATTTTCTCCCACTCGGCGCGGCCGGCAGGTGAGTCGGGGTCGGGGTAGGCCATATCGAGTGATGTGGTAAGCCCCATGGTTTTAGCCCGCCGCATCAAAGACAGCAGCTCTGCGCCATCATTGGCATACATGCCGGCCATTAATGGGGGATACCCGAAATGTAGCAGACGGGCGCCGGTTAATGCAGAATCGCTTACGTCACCGGCCTGGAAATCGTCATTCGCGCCGGGGTGGTGCAGGAACCGCCGGTCAACATCCGGCGGACTGATAACCACAGAGTATGATGTGGCTGACTCTTCCCGGCTGATCAAACCTTCGGCCAGCCCTTTTCCCTGCTGTTCCACGCATTGCTGCAGAGCTGTACCCAGGATATCCTTACCGGTACGCGCGATCAGGCGGGTATCAATGCCCAGGCGGTGCAGGGCTATACCGGTGTTGGAAACCGCGCCGCCGGTGGACAGGCGCGCGGGTCCGGACTGGGTCAACCGGCCGGGGAGGAAGGACGCGTCAAACTGGCCTGGCGCCATGGACGAGAGATCGGGGATGATATCCAGGCACAGATGCCCGGCGACGACCGCTTCAGCCATGTTACTTGCCCATCAAATGATTGACGATCAACAGATCTAGTTCTTCGTAATCTCGTGATGCGCGCAATTCTTCCACTTTGCTGACGTCCAGGGAGCGCACAAGCTCGAGCAGGCTCAGGAAGATCTCGCGGCTATTGCTCAGGTGTTTGGTGGATTCACTCTTGACCTGGGTACGCAGCGCTTTGACATCCAGCCCCACAAATTCACCGTTCCGGCCAAAGCCGTTGCGTTCCAGTACCCAGACCTGGTTGAAGGCGCGGCGAAGGTCAACAGAACCGAAGGATTTGTCTTCGTCAAATTTCAACCCGTTCTGGTCATTCAAGTGGACGGACCACAACTTCTTCTGGTACAGGGCATACGCCATATCATCTGACGGATCCAGTCCGGCCAAAATGGAGTGCGCGGATTCGATCAACGCGCCCACGCGGGAGGGGTCAACCGTAAGGCAGGCCAATCCGAGGAAATGGCCTACGGTGGGCACATACGCCTGATCCATGGGTTCATTGGGCTTCATCTCGCCGAGAATGCGGATGTTTTTATCATGCTGGAGCAGGGCGTTCAGCCATTCCACCATGTAGCCGATGGAAGCCACGGGGTCTTTGGCTTCGCGCATATACGTCCCTTCGCGGGCCGGCCACAGGACAATATTCTTTGCGCCGATAATGTTGGCAATGTCAACCGCGCGCAGTGAACGCTCGAGCGCGTACTTGCGGGCTTCGGGTGAATTCGCGGTGATCGAGCCGTCGATGCCGAGGGGGTGTTCCCACAGGCGGGGCGCCACGAATTCGGCTACCAGTCCGCGGTCATCAAGCAATTGTTTGATCTTTTTGGCTTCGCTTTCCTGTTTCGCCCATGGATCGTCGGCGGATGTCACCACATCATCATCATGGAATTGCACACCATCAAAGCCAAGTTTTTTGTAAAACTCGAGTTTCTCGGCAAACGAGAACTCGTCACGCACGGTCGGGCCGAAAGGATCGGAACCGGAATGAATATTCCAAGGTCCAAAAGAAAAGCGGTATTTAGTCTGCATACGGTCTCCTTATAAACAGAATACGGATAAATTTGTTTGAGGTTTACTGTTTGGGTTTCATCCTTAAAATGATCTGAAACCAGTCTCCATTGTAAACAATTTCAATCCGATGTGTAAATTGACCAAAGGCACGATTCCAGACGGTGAATATCATAATTCATCCACCCATAAGGAGTACAAATCCGGAGGCATTAAAACCCTAAGGGTTTTCGAAAGACCCTTAGGGTTTGTGTGGCATTGATTACGGTGTTAAGAAATCATTTCAAGCGGTGACGAACATACAGTCCACCACTTCATCTGCTGTGATGCTGCCGAGATATGGCGAGAGATCCAGAGCCTGCAATTTTTGCCATACATCGGCCTCTGTAAACTTCAACCCGATGAACGAGCTTTCCAGTTCATCCAACTCCACAACCCCCAAAAAGTCACCGCAAATGCGGCACTGGGTGATCAGGCCATTTTCCACATTGATATCAATCTCCAGATTGCCGCCTGGGTAACGTTTTGTGTTGCGATACTGAAAGGCTGGCGCATAGCCGAAATTCCATTCCCAGGTCTGGTATTTGGTTTCCTGCAGGAAGCGGGCTTTATCCAATAACTCTACCGGCGGTTCGATGCGAGTCAACGGGCCTTCTTTGGCAAAAGCGTCGATCAGCCCCGACCAGAAGGCTTTCATATCCGGGTATAGCTCCGGTGAAACGTGTTCACGAATATTTGTCACCCGGCTGCGTATGGAGTTGATCCCCTTGGAGACGATCTTGGACGGATCCACGTTGAGAACGCTTATCAATACGTCAATGTTGGAGTCAAAGAGTAGTGTGCCGTGATGCAGCAGCCGGTTGCTGTGAATGCGCTGGGCGGTGCCGGAGATCTTCTTGCCCTCCAGCGTAATGTCATTACGTCCCTGGGCCAGCGCGGGGATGCCCATATAATTCAATGCCTGCTCCATGGGTTTGGAGAGCGCGGTCATTTCCAGTTTCTTCGTGTAATCCACCGGCCGGATGAACGAGTAATTGAGGTTGCCGAGGTCGTGGTAAACGGTCCCTCCTCCTGTGGAACGGCGCACGACCTTCACACCCAACCGGTTGGCGGCGTCAAAATTGATCTCTTTTTCGGCATTCTGATACCGGCCGACAATGATGGCGTTGTCATTCTGCCAGAGCATCATGATCTCTTCATTCTGGTCCCACTCCTGCGCGGCTTCTTCCAGCGCGAGGTTCCATGTGGGGTCGTGCGAATTTGTTTCCATATAGAGCATAATGAATGTATCCTTTCAACCGGTTAATTCAACAATTCAAGTATATAAGGATTCTATTCTTAATCTCTACTATGTATAACCGCGGATCCGAATGAAAGGTTCATGTAGACAGGTTTTACCCGTTGGCTGGTTGAGGTGTTGGTTTTGATGATGGGAAAAGTAACATCAGGCCGAGTACAACAATCCATACCATATACGTGTAGATATTTGCCCGTTCCCAAATTCCCAGGTACGGGGTGGGCAGGTTGGCGGCCACATTCGGTCCTTGCATGCCGGCCAAAGCGCCAAATATCAGAAAGACGGCCATCGTCACGATGGAGTAGACTCGAAATCCATTACCGAATGACGCCGCGCCAAGCCCTATGGTGGGAAACATGCATAAAAACACACCCACCATGGTTACCACCACATGCACGGTATCGGTTGGACCGGTTCCGGCGCCGCGCAGGTGCATGGGGCCGAAGATCGTCCCGATAAGGCCAAGGACTTCCTTGGCGATGATCAGTATGGTGGCTATCTTCAATGTGCGTTTCGTTCCGGCAGACATCCAGATACCCGCGCCGAATGCGAAGATCAGTAATGCATATATAAGAAAGAAGGGGACTACGAATGCTGTTGATGGCGCGCCAATGGCGAATAATTCAGAGACTGTTTGGATTGTCCGGTCATATTTCTCCCAGAAAAACGGTGCGATGATCACCACCCCAACATACAACAACGACGATACGATCCCGCAATAAAGCAGTATCTTTTTTATCCATACGCTTCGGTTTTCAACATTTAACATTTTGTCTTCCATTTTTACAGAAAGCCCCGACTAATTTGCCTGAACCAATGCGTTCTCTACACCCTGGAGGAACGCTTTTGACGTGAGGGTGGCGCCGCTGATCGTGTCCACCTGAAGGGTTTGATCCTTGATCACCCGGTCATACAGCATTTCCATGAAATCGCCCTCACGCTTTTCCACGCCGTTAATCAATTTGATCCCGGTCACTTTGCCACCGGTGACGGTCACCTCGGTCTCATTCACGCGCCATTTGTACATGCCGCCATCGTAGCGGCCGGTATACGTTCCATCTTTCAACCGGGAAAAATCCACCCGGTTCAACGGCAGGCTGGCGGCTTCTTTGTGTTCCGCTTCCAATTTTGACCAGCCAATTGCTCCGGCAATCCCAAGAACGCCAACTATGGATAATGTGATGATCCAACCAATCATTTTCTTTCTCGCTTTCTTCATTTTTCGAATACCATTTCTTTTTCTGAAATTTGCATCTCCACGCCTTTAACGGCGTGAAAACTTTCTTCCAGTCCCGGGGTAACCCACGCCCGCAACTCCCGGTCAACACACACGGCCTCAATTCCGGGAAATCCCGCCAGTATTTCCATCCCGCGCCGCAATCCGGACACAAACACAATGGTTGACAGAGCGTCGGCGTCTGTGGATGACTCGGCGACAATAGTCACGCTGACCAGTCCGGAATCAGCCGGGTATCCCGTCAACGGGTCGAGGATGTGGTGGTAGCGGGCTCCGCTATGGTCGGTGAAAAACCGCTGGTAATCACCCGATGTAACCACACTTCTTCCGGCCATAGAGACCGCGCCGATCAGTGCATCTTCACGGCGCGGGTGCTGGATGCCGATCTGCCAGGGGGTGCCATCCGGCTTCGCACCGATGGCTGCCACGTTGCCGCCCATATTGGAGCAGGCGGATGTGATGCCGAAATCACGGTATACATCCAGCAACCGGTCGGCCGCGTAACCTTTGCCGATCCCTCCGAGGTCAATGGATTGCCCAACCCGCGCCAAACCGGCCGTTCGGTCTGACGGATCTAATAACAGATCCGGGTAACCGGTCAACACAAGCGCCTTCTGTATGGATCGGTCATCCGGCGGGCGGCACGTTTTCTTTGCTTCGCGCCAGAGGTCTACCAGCGGACCGATGGTGACGTCAAAGCAGCCGTCACAGCGGGTGGAAAAGTCCGATGCAAGGGAGAGCAAGTCAAACGTCTCGCGGCTTACCGGTTCGCGGCGGATGCCGGCTTGGCGGTTGACGCGGCTGATGTCGCTGCCGGGTATGAAGCGGCTGAAAAGGTTTTCCAACCGGATTACTTCAGCCTGTACAGCAGCAAGGCATTCTCGGGCATGTTCCCCGTAAACACGGTGAGACATCACTGTCCCCATGGCGTGCTGTACCGCCTGGCAGCTTTCCATAGTATTACTTCCCATCCGGCCGGGTCAGCAAGCCGTTCATTACAAATTCTGTCAGGTATCCCATCAGGGCGGGAAAGTACTGGATTCCGATCTCTTCTTTGTGCGTATCCACGTTGACAATAGACGCGAAAATAGCCATCACCATATCGGAGTCAATATCCGCGCGCATTTTGCCATCCGCCTGCCATTTTTTAACAACATCGGTGAAGCTGGCGTACATGAAGTTAACCTTCTCCAGACCGTTCTGTTCGCGGAATTTCTGCTCTATGCGGGTGAAAACGTCGCGGTTGTACCATTCCCGGAGGATCGGGTTTGAAGTCATCCCTTCATAATTGAGACGCATCATTTCGCCGACCAAGGTCATCGGGTCGCCGTCGAGGTTTAGCTCGGACATGATCTCCTGTTTAAGCCGGACGTTCTCTTCGTTATAGATCTCCATGAAAAGCTCGTCCTTGGACGGGTAGTACAGGTAGAAGGTACCGGCCGCTATCCCGGCTCTTTTGGTGATATCAGCGACGCTGGTATCTTTGAAGCCGTTTGCCGAGAATAATTCCCGTCCGCACCGCAAGATTTCTGCCTTTTTGTCCATAGGTAGAGCCTTTCCCAAAAAAAATGAATGAATAAAAAAATATTCATTCATTATTCTACATATAATAATGGACTTTGTCAATACGCTAAAGTCACTTATATCTATTTAAAAGGCTTTTCCGGATTATGTTTTAGGTAAATTTTTGTAACGGCCGTTAAGAATCACAATTTTAAAAAATTTTCTAGAGATGCGTAAGGGCGGGTTTGTGTAGTGCACCCCAAAAGTTAGACAGAAATTAAGTAGAGATAA